>JASFLL010000041.1:0-8343 GCA_050118115.1 Thioalkalispiraceae bacterium | reverse complement strand
TACCTGGCCGATTCCGATAAGCGGGCATAACGCGTAACTCCCCCAGATAACCTGCCGTAGCCGACGCGCCGTTAATGTGTACCGGCATCGCTGTTGAAGAACACATCCCCACGTTTGATGTACTTTTCCCTTCTTTTTTATATGCCAGGATGGTTTCCGTGTTACCGAATAAATGTGTCGATTCGAAGTAGGATGGTTCGTGTTCCTGGCTAAGTGTAATCCATGAGTCCATTGGATTTTCCCGCAATATCTCCTTAACTGAAGCGTCATCTGCTAACCGGGCTTTTTTATATATAATCCCCGCCGCTTCGATTGCGTTATCTAGTGATGTTATATCTCCGGCAGCAGATTGCGGCATGTTGAAAGTATAAACCCACTTATCATTAGAGGTCCATCAACCTTATTCCGGTCAATCCAGTCAGTCTGCCATTTCTGCTGATTGTACGTAACCAACTGAATTCATGTAAAAAATTATCGAACGAGATCAATCAAATCCCGAATTAAGGCCAATTTCGGAATTTTTTCGAATTGTGTGTAAGGATTGCTGGTCATGTACGACTAACTCATAACAGCCATGAATTTATGAGGATAAATTATGAACAAGATCATCTCACTTTGGCATATGGGCGTATCAGGATTAAACAGCCTTTACCCCTATGTCGGCATGCTGACTCTTCGCCTTTTACTGGCATATGAGTTCTGGGAGTCCGGGGTCATGAAATTTACCGGTAGTAACTGGTTTATGGATATTCAGGATGCATTTCCATTTCCATTTAACTTGCTGCCAGCCAGTGTGAGCTGGGAAATTGCCACCTGGTCTGAATTACTCGGTGCCATTGCGCTTATAGTAGGCCTGGGTACACGTTTCTTCAGCTTTTCTTTGATAATCGTCACAATTGTTGCATGGGTTTCCGTTCATAGTGGTAATGGTTTTAATGTATGCAGTAATGGCTGGAAAATGCCACTGATATACCTGGTGATGTTTATACCGCTGCTATTCGGTGGTCCCGGTAAGCTCAGCCTCGATCACTGGTTGTCTTCACGTGTCACTCGCTAAGCTGAATTCACACGGATTCAGAATAGCTTGCGGCTAATCCATGTTGGTACTACGGGAAAAGATAATGCATTCATGCTATCAAACGATGGCAAATTTTCATTCGCCTTGTGCTAGGCTTGATGTTCTATCATCAACGACAAGCAAGGGGTCATTTTCTGATAGTATGAGCATGGATTCTTTGAACAATAACAAGAAAAACCCGGCTGACTGGCTGGAATCCCATGGTGACTATCTGTTCCGGTTTGCCCTGAGCCAGCTACGCGACAAGACACTGGCAGAGGATGCCGTACAGGACACTCTGCTCGCCGCCCTGCAGTCATATGACAAATTCGCAGGTGATTCATCGTTGCGAACCTGGTTAACCGGTATACTCAAAAACAAGATTATCGACATCATGCGCAAACAGTCGCGCGATTCGAGTTATATCATGAGTAAAGTCAGTACTTCAGAGACGAATGATAACCTGGAGGATATACTGTTCGATGAGCGTGGCGCCTGGATTGTACCTCAGAATGATTGGGGAAATCCTGACTCAGCCCTGGAACAGGATCGTTTCTGGAAAGCCTTCATGCGCTGCTTTGACGAGCTGCCCCCGAAACTGGCCCGTATTTTTTCTTTACGTGAATTTGCTGGCCTGCAAACATCAGAACTATGTGAAATATTGAACATCACATCATCCAATAGCTGGGTTATTTTATATCGTGCGCGGCTTGCCCTGAAGGAATGCCTTGAGTCGCAATGGTTCATTGACTCAAGCAGGGAGGGCTAATCATGTTAGTTATGTTATCTTGTCAGCAGGCCAGTGAACTGATGTCACAAAAACTGGACCGACCATTAAAAATCAATGAAAAGCTGCGGCTGCAGATGCATCTCATGATTTGTAAATCCTGCCCAAAATTACTTCAGCAATTTGAAATCCTGCAAGAGGCTGGAAAAAAATATACAGAACACTACGCGAACCAACATGATAATGAGCTAAAAATGGATGTCGAGGTAAAACAGCGTATATTAAAAACCCTGGAACAGAAGACGAATGATTCAGAAGATCAGCAAGGTAATTAAATGACCTACTCTGCCAGCAATAACTGGCCAGACCAGGCCTCATCACCCAGGGGATAACCATTACGCTTATTTATCTCATTACCATGCATAAAGTTAATCGGGAAAAAATTTCTGAACATAAAGCCGTCGCTACGGTTAGTCTGAGATAAACCTCGCTTGATAATACTGGCAAACGAATAGAAGCGTTTCCTGGACTGCACACAAAGACGAGTTATATCTTCCGGTTGCAGGTGACTGGTATGAAATGGTACATCGTTGTAGCGGTATGCATCATCCAGCCACCAGGCCTCATACCGTAACCTTCCTTCATCCGCGAGCCGTTTATAGAGCGGCGTACCAGGGAACGGGGTTAAATGGTTAAAAGCGGCGATATAGAAACGTTGATCAATCGCAAAATCCACGGACTCATCAAAGGTCTCGTGTGTATCATGCTCATAACCAAATACAAAAGTGGCATAGACCCTGATGTCATACTTACGCAGGTTTTGCATCGCCTGTTCGTAACCGCCCTTCATCATGTTGAAGTTCTTTTTCATGGAGCGCAGATTTTCCGGGTTGAGGCTTTCAAAACCAATCAATACACCTTTGCACCCACTTCGCGCCAGTAGTGACAGAAACTCTTCATCATGGGCCGCGTTGATACTCATTTGCGTAATCCAGCGCACATTCAGCCTGGCCAGTTCCCTGAGCATCGGTTTCGCTGTCTTAATATTTCCGGCAAAATTATCATCGACGAAAAAAAATAGTTTGTTGTGCTTTTTCAGGGTTTGAATCTCAGCGATGATATCGTCTATGGGTCGTTGTCTGTGAGTACGATCAAAAAACGTTTGAATCGCGCAAAAATCACAGGGGAAACGACAGCCCCGCCCTGTTTCAACCAGACCAATAGGTAAGTAACGTTTACCTTTGAATATTGAGCGGTCGACCTGTATTTGTGATAACTCTGGCCGTGTTTCACTCTGGTAGCGTTTTTTCAGTGTGCCATGACGTAGATCATCGATCACTTCAGACCAGGTATTTTCTGCCTCGCCGATAACGATGGCTTCTGCGTACTGTTCGACTTCTTCCGGGACCAGGGTGGCATGAAAGCCACCAAAGATGACGGGCACATCGCGTTTACGAAATTCACTGGCAATCTGGTAAGCGCGCTTGGCCGTATAGGTTTCTATCGACATGACCACAGCATCCGTCTTCTCTGCAAAAGGGATCACTTCAAGACGATCATCGTAAAATCGGATATCAATATCTGGCGGCGTCAGACCTGCCACGGCCGCTGCGGGTAACGGTTCCATTTGCCAGGAGCGGATATATTTTTCACCGACGCGATGACCTATAGCAGGATGTATAATGGTTAGCCGCATATCACCCTGTTCCTGTTGACCGGCTCGACATCAGATGCTGGAAAATTCTGTTCGGCAGAGATAACACCCAACGGATTTGGTATGACCGTATTGATTTGCATATCACAGGTATAGTACTCGTGCAGGTGATGGGCATAGAAACGATAGCCAAGGTTGACGCTCATGGCTAATGGTTTGAAATTGCGGGCATTCCACAGGCGCCTGGCGATTGCCGACCAACGATAAACTTTCTTCCAGGCGGCCTCGTGTCCATCGGCAAGTTGTTTGACCGTCATATTGCGGGGTTGAAAGACAACATGCTGGCCATCGTAGAGTTCCCAGTCCTGGGTAAGGATTCGGCCCTGGGTAGACATACTCTTATATATAGGTGTACCTGGAAACGGCGTCAGGATGGCAAACCGCGGCAGGTCAATGCCTGCATCGATAGCAAACTCAACGGTGGTATCAAATACATCCGGGTAGTCGTGATCCAGGCCAAACACAAAACAGCCCTGGATTGAAATGCCCAGGTGGTGTAGATCCTGGATAACATCTTTATAGCCTACCGATTCATTGAATCGTTTTTTGGCATCCTTAAGACTATGTTCACTCACCGTTTCCAGTCCCAGCAGCAAGCCCTTGCAACCACTGCGTGCCAGTAATTCCTTAAGCTCTTGATCGTGCGCAATCAGGACTGTCGACAGTCCAAACCACTGTATATTCAACGGTATTAACTGTCGGAACAGTTCCTTGGCGTATTTTTTATCCGAAATGATGTTTAAATCGATAAAAATAACTTTCTTCTGGCCTACACGTTTAATATCTTCGATGACCCAGTCGATGGGACGTTGATATTGTTTTCTTCCCCAGGCGGCCGGAGCGACACAAAATTCACAGTCATGCATACAGGATCGGGTCGCTTCGAACACGGCCTGGGTAAGGAATTTTCGCTTGTCCATGAGTTCACGTTTCGGAAATGGATCTTTACCTAGCACCATATCAGCAGATTGCTTGTATACCGTCTGCAAGCAACCTGACACGAAGTCACGTAATAGCTGTGGCCAGCTCTCTTCGGCATAACCTGTACAAATCGCATCCGCATGTTGCCTGGCTTCCTCGGGTACAAGGGTGACATGGGGACCACCCAGAACAACTGTAATTCCCTTTTGTCGGAACTGTTTTGCCAGTTCATAGGCACGGGGTGCCGTACCGGTTATCACTGTCATGGCAACCAGGTCAACCTGTAACTGGTCGGGAATGCTCTCAATACCTTCGTCGATTAACAGCAACTCCGCATTTAATTCTTCCGGCACTAGTGCAGCCAGGGTAGTCAGCGTTAACGGCTGGTAGCGAAGCGATTTTTTAAACATCCCTCCTTTAAACCGGTACAGCGGCCCTTTTGGCGAAATCAGTGCTATTTTCATGCGGCTGCTCCAACTGTTGAATTAAAAATACCGGACTTAAGACATAGCGAGGGGACTTTGATATCCCCGAGACGCGTCCCAGCATGTAATGGGCTATTGAGATAAATATCGAGAGGGTTTTCTACGGCCAGGGGTTTTAATGGCTGTAATTGACCGATAGTTCGTGCATAGGCATAGTGCGGGTTTGCTAACAAACGCCGTTCAACCTGCTCGACAAGCGATTCGAGATTTTGATGTTGCCGCTGATCCAGAACAAGTTGATAACCGGGTTTTTCCTCGTAAACAGGCACTATCATTCTAAAACCAGGTAGCCCCGCCAGGCAGTCAATCACAAATTCATCAGTGAGTTTTTCGCCGACCAGGTCAGAGGTAAAATTCGCCCTGCCATTGAAATGTAGTATGGGCAATCCATCTGCATAACCATTACATACGACTTTATCAAAAGTACGGTAACGATATAAACCTGCTGAGGTCGTCATCACAACTTCATAACATTGACCTTCAACCAGCTCATGCGCCAGCTTACTATTTAACTGACTATCCAGAAATTCATAAAAACCACTATCTGCAGTCAATACGCTCTGTTTTTTTTCGTTGGGGACCGATACCACCCCTTCGGTCAGCAACAATCCTTTTGGCTGAATGTCCACCTCAGGAAATCGCTCACCTAACTGCTGGTAAAATGGTTTTGATGAGGCATCGGCCCAGCAACTGATGACCTTCAAATTTGGCCACAGGACGTTCATATCGTTTGTATTAAAATATTGTTCCAGCCGTTGCAGCGCGGTCAGGTTTGGCGGCAGCCAGTGCTCATTGATTTGAAACCCTTCTGACAGCACCTTGACTAATTCCATTTTACGCTTATCCAGGGTTTCCAGGATAGATAACAGAAACGTTGGACTCCAGACTGAAATTAACACCAGGTCATCACAACTAACCAGGTAATATAGTGTCGCCAGTTGCCAGTCGTGAATATCACGTAGTCCACCGACCCAGTGTGCAACTGCCGACACCTTTTCGAAAAACGGAATGATGTCCTCACCCAGATAGGCGACATCCGGTATACCAACTGGCACGCCCCCGGAAGTTGTCTCTGGCTGACGGGTCGCCGGACTGATCGCCCAATAAGCACTGCCATTTGTAATTTGGTATTGCCGCGTCATTTGCGCTAGCCATGGTAAAATGGCTTGTCTAAAATCCTGCAGAAGCTCTGGTGTATAGGGGACGAGTTTTGCCGCATCGCGACTACCGCTGGTTCGTTCGAATGCGAGTGGTTGCCCGGCAAATAATATATCCGCCTGTCCTTGTTCTATTTGCTCCATTGAGTCAGACAGATCCTCATAACAACACAGCGGGACTCTAGAACGATAATCATCGATTGACTGGATCTGATCAAACTGATGGTGTCGCCCAAACATCGAATAACGATTTCGGCCAAGACAATTCATCAACCATTTTTCCTGACGTGTCAGGACATCAAGATATTGCTCCCGCTGGTAAGCAAAAGAGTCAGACAGTTGTGGCCATGAGCTTATCATTGCACGCCTTCCTAAAAATCCGTTTTGTCAGTGGCTTCATATTCTGTTCTTCCAGTTCACACAGGCACACCAGTTCATGCCCCTGTAGATAATTTGGATTGGCCTTGAGAAAAAACTGGACTGACTCCTTGGTCATTTCCTCTTCCGTCGGGTATGCGATCTCTTCTCGTAAATGCCCCTGCGAATTCAGAAACTCTACAATACCTGTTGCTTTATTGTACTCACTGCCAAATTTTTCTTCTGCCAGTGTGTCGGCCAATAACTTTAAGTCGGGACGAGCCTCAGACCAGTGGGGGTGAAATGATTTTCCGAATGTAGGTAAGTATTTAAAAGTACGATGACCTTTTATGATGACAAACCAGTAAAGTGGACTATCAGGTTTTTCGCTCTTTAACTCACCCATCCGTGTAATCCAGGCAAACGCAAGGGCCTGCTGCCCCCAGTGTTCACGGGCAACCACTGTATCGCCTGAATATACAATACGAATCTGTTCACCCTGCCAATGTCGTGAATAAACAAGCAAAGAGGTAAAACCCACCAGCTTACCCTGATAGAAAAGCAGCAAGATTTCAGTTTTTGCTTCAAGATCAGATAAGACTTTTGATGCGCTACTGCCAGCGTAGTAATTGAGATATAGGTCGACTACTTGCTGGCGTAAATTATTATCCAGCCCAGCGATAGGTTTTATATCGGTGGAATAATCGCTCATAGTGTCCAGTAACTTACCACAGGGCCAGAACAAGTTAAATCATTGATTTATTCATTGTTTCAAACAGTTAGCGGTAAACAATGTTTAATATTCAGGCTTGTTTTGAAGAATCACCTTTCCTTGTAGGTATTTTCCTACAATACAGCCAAATCAATCTTTTCAGGCATGCTGCGCTTGTCTTGTTCGCTGCTGTCGTTCCCTGTCGCTAAACGATCAAAAGACGTTCTGGGTAATTTCTTCCAATATTGATACCACTTGATCATGGTATGGTCAGCTTCCGGTAACATTGTTGTAAATTTAAAATCAATCCCCTGTAGAGCCTTAACGTCCTGCTGGACAAATAACATGGTGAACATATTTAACAACCGCACCACCAACCATTGATAAGGCTGCGATAGCATATTCCTGGATCGGGGCAATACCGTGGTAATAAAAGCTTTCGAGTGTTGTTCTGAAACAGGTAATAGTGAAATCATCATCCGATTGGGTGTGCCGAGGTGATTAAACAATAATAGATTCCCACCCCAACACTCCAGGGACATATGCACCTGCTTTTTGCCCAGCAGGTGAAGCAATTTGTCATATACTGTAAAAGGACTGACTTCGGCACGATATTCAATGGCGAAGTGCTTTTCATTGACTGAGGTTATTTTTTGTTTACCGATGACTTTGCGTTTGTGTACAGCGGCAAGATGTTGTTCATCAAAAGAATTGGCGCCTGCCATTTCATAGGCCGAATCAAATTTCAGAACCCGTGGGCGTGAGGCGATATACTCTTCTGTATTCTGGAAATAAGGCAGTTCAAAGTCTGGCGTAGCACCTAAAAAAGCATAAACCACGCCATAGTGTTCTTTACAGGGTAGCGCCGTCTGTCTGGCCCTGGCAGGAATTTCATTTTGACAGGGAATATTTCGACATTGTCCGGAAGTATCAAAAGCCCAGTTATGTAGCGGGCAAACCAGGTATTTATCATCAACCACGCCACGGCTTAGATCGGCACCGATATGACAACAGCGTGCATCCATTACCCCCACTTGATTTTTATGAGTACGAAATACAGCCAGCTTTTTGCCAAACGCATGACAGCAAATCACTTTCCCGGGAGAAAGCTCAGTAGAGCGGCATAATGGGTACCATGATCGTGGGAAAAGCATGATCGCAAACTACCCTGTTATTTTTTATTGAATGGTGTTTAATATGCTCGACTTGGAAT
>JASFLL010000040.1:0-8378 GCA_050118115.1 Thioalkalispiraceae bacterium | reverse complement strand
AGGAGGCTGAAAGGCCCGGATCAAAAATATTTTTTTCAGCCCACACCGGCCGGCAATGATTGATTATTTTTTAGCCAAATGTAGCAGGGTATCGGTCAGCTGGGATGCAGTACCCAGGTAGGGGGCAAGCCTGACATTGAGGTCGGGATGAAGCGCAGTGAATTTCTCCAGGATATTGGGAATATCCTCAGCCACATGACGCCCCGCAGAAAGAAAATACGGCAACACGACCACCTCTTTGGCACCGGCCAGCTGACACTCTTCCAGCCCGGCTGGAATTAATGGATCAGCTAACTCAAGAAAGGCGCAGGAGACATGCCCGAATTCCGAACCAGCCTGGGCACGAAGCTGATCCGCAAGTTCACGTACTTCATCATTCGAGGCAGTACGTCGGCTACCATGAGCCACCAGCAATAATGCACGCATGACTTTTCCCTTATTGTTTATA
This sequence comes from Thioalkalispiraceae bacterium, assembly GCA_050118115.1. Lineage (GTDB taxonomy): Bacteria > Pseudomonadota > Gammaproteobacteria > UBA6429 > Thiohalophilaceae > SZUA-24. Next base: position 7,930 of record JASFLL010000040.1, on the reverse strand, counting down.
AAGACTCTGCTAGTATATATTAATAATTCTCATTGATTTAAAAACAACCCATGAAAACAAAAATAGTTCTGTTTATTCTTCTCGCGGTATCGTTCAGCGCCTGCGCTAAACACCGCAAAGTTCCCATGGATATTCAGTGCGATGAAAATATAAAAACTGCAACTCAATACTTACAAAATGCGGGTGATAGACTTGATAAGCCGACAATGATGAAAATTAATAATTTGATCCAGGCTGCAAAAATACAGCAACAGCATGCGGAATTTGCAAGTTGTATTGATAAATCGGAACGTGCCCTGACTTTACTCAATATCGAGCAATGATGGCGCCCTTTACGTCATCACTTAATTGACTAGAAAAAAATAATACCGATTTTATATTGTTCGCCGTTTGAACTTGAATAAACAACCCTGCCACGTAAGTTGATATCACGCCAGTCATCCCGACTAAGAATTTTAAAATCAAGATGCAGGATCTGGTCTTTATGCAAGGGCGAATCTGTCAGGACGCCCATACCGTACATAGAAAAATCTTCAGATATCGAATGTAGAGATTTTCCGTCCTCAAAGGTTAAATAGACCTCGCGCCTGAATTTCACGCGAGTATATTCGCGACGTTCCTGCATAAATAAACTCAACTGTTGGTATCAATGGGGGAAATTGACATGAAGGATTAAAGCAAATCAGCCGGCTTAATAATATCAACCCGGTCTCACTTTAATATGTCGACTGAACTTATTCGGATTTTGGTATTTCACCCATGGCCTGTTTTTGCACCTGCCACCAGTTTTGCCATTTTTGTTTATCGGTACCCAGTTTCATTCCGCTAACCTGAGTCAATGCTTCAATTGCAGCTTCGCGCACTCTCTCAACCGGATCATCCAGACCTTCAATGAGCACTTCGATGACTTTTGGAGTATAGAACGAACTTAGAGCATACAAGGCGTTGGCCCGTACGATTTCATCATCGTCCTGAACAGCTTTGAATAAGGTTGGCATTGCCCTGGCATCACGTAACTTACCCAGTGCCAGGGCAATCGCGGCCCTGACATCAGGGGTCTGGTTGTCAAATTGTTCCATCAGAAACGGTACAGCGATGATATCGTTGATCTGCGATAAGGCATAAACAAGGTCTATCCGAATCCCCGGGTCAGACTCTATAAATGCTTTTGTTAACTTTTGGGATACGATGGGATGACGATAAGAGCCCAGGGCTATCGCGGCAGCGGCACGAACACGCCGGCTTTTATCCGAAAGCGCACCGATCAAGGTCTCAACAGAATGGATATTACCTATCTGTCCTAATGATTTGACCACAAGGCGACGAACATTTTCATCCTGAGAATCTAATGCCTTTACCAGAGCGTCTATGGCCGGTTCACCGATTTTTGCCAGCGTTCTTGCCGCTTCCTGGGCTGGCGTCGTGTCGGAACTGGAGTGAAATCCCCCTCCAAGGTAATGGGAGAGAAGTACCGGGCTCGTGTCATTCAGCATCCTGATAAGGTAAGGTACGGCTGGTGCTGCTCCCCTGCCCAGTTTGGCCAGCTGATAGGCCGCCCAGGCTCTTTCGACGGGATTCTGATGATGGAGTCGCTTGATCTTGTCTCTGACCTGGCGGGTGGTCTTGAGCGCATCGATTTCCCGAGCCAGGCTTTCACCAATATCCGCGGGTTGAGACTCAGTGGCAACCGAGCGATATTCATACTGACTCTGTTGTTCTGGGGTCATTACGCATGCCGCCAGAAGCGCGCTTAAAAACACGAGGTAGAGGCTGCCTGTGACGAACTGTATGGGCTGAGAAAACATCCACTTGTCCCTGTAAATTGCTGGAAGCAGGATTGTGCCATAATTCACTGAAATTTAAGTGTTAATGTAATAGACTTATTTTTAGTTTGGAAAAGCTCAATTCCTGATCAAGAATTAAACAACCTGGCGGGAAAATGGCCAAATAATAACCAGACTAAAATTAACAATAATTAACAAAAAAAGCATTGTGGAAATAAGGGTTAATTTCTACTTTTGTAGTCAGGGTATCCATGGAACGTAATTGGCCTGTTCCTCGACAAACAGGGAATGTAGCAAGGAAAGAGCTATTTCTATGGGACGGTAAGTTGAACGAATATTAAATTACAGGAAAGTAAGGCTATGACTATTTCTTCTCGAGCACATTATGCAATCAAAGCTATGCTAAATCTGGCATTCCAGATGCCAAACCCAGTATCGCTAACCTCTCTGGCAAAAAAACTCGATATCTCCCTGTCCTATCTTGAGCAGATATTTGCATTGTTGCGAAAGAATAATCTGGTTAAGGGTGTGCGTGGTCCAGGTGGTGGTTATGTACTTGGTAAGCCCAGCGAAGTTATTTCAATTGCAGAGATTGTTTCAGCGATTGATGTCAATCGTAAAACTGCCGCTGATTTTAATGGCCAGCCTCAGTCAGCAACGTTGTATGCCTGGGGTCTCCTCGAGTCCAAGGTCTCAAGCCATCTTGACGGAATTACGCTGGCAGCACTTCACGAAGAAACTGTAGAACGCATGAACCTCACTGACGAGAAGATTGCCGCGGCCTGATCACAACAGGCTTTAATAAAGATACGAAAGCCCGATCAACTGATCGGGCTTTTTTGGTTGTTACGTTGTACCGATGTTCGGGCATGCCCAGCCTGTGACTCTGCCTCGATGAAAACGCGTTTAACAAGCGGGTAAGATTCTTTTATCGCAACCGTCATCGAGGAAACCGTATCCATGATCTGCTGGGCACTGATATCATCGACAAAGTCCAGACTCATATTGACCAGGATAAACTCCGGACCCATATGCATAGTGGCAATCTCGTTTATGTTTTTTACCCGTTCTGACTCAGCAGCAATACGGCGAATGCCATCCACTACCGGCGTATTTGCCTGCTCGCCGATCAACAGGCTCTTGGTTTCATAGGCCAACCAGATCGCTGTAGCAGCAAGAATTAAACCAATAATAATTGAAGCAATACCATCCAGGTAGATATTCCCGGTTAGCTGGCCGAACAGGATTGCCAAGAAAGCCACTAATAGTCCCAACAAAGCCGCACTATCCTCAAACAGGACGACAAAGATAGATGGGTCCTTGGCTCTTTGAATTGCCGCCAGGTAACTCCATTTGCCTTTTTGTTTGTTAAACTCTTTGACCGCCATGAACCAGGCCACGCTTTCAAACAAGACGGCAAGACCGAGAATAATATAGTTGATGTAGACATCCCTCATGGGTTGAGGATTCAATACGCGATGTATTCCTTCATACATGGAAACGCCAGCACCCACCGCAAAGACCAGAATCGCAACCACGAAACTCCAGAAATAGACTTCCTTGCCATAACCAAACGGAAACATCTCGTTGGCTGGTCTTTTTGCTCGCTTTAATCCATATAACAACAGGATCTGGTTACCGGTATCGACCAGCGAATGAATTCCTTCCGAGAGCATGGCGGAACTATTAGTAATAAATGCCGCCGTAAATTTTGTCACTGCAATGAGCGTATTACCAATTAATGCAGCATATATGACTTTTTTTGATGAACCAGACATTTGTTTAATACTTTATATGTTTAAGCAGGAGAATCATGATCTTGTGTAGATTTTTAAGCCTGACACCCAGGCGAAAGTTTTCGTTGCCTGGATCGATTTCAATAATGCTCTTAAGTTGGTGTATTTTTAAATAAATATTTTCAAACAATTGTTCGGTTTGCCAGCCAACATAAGGTTCCAGGAACTTTACACCCAAGACGAGACGACCACTAACACGGGTTTTCTTCAACGCCTTGAAGTTAAAATCACTTTTAACCGCTTTTTCATATTCGCTGACTTCAAGCTTTTTAATGATCGTCTCAGTTTTTGCATCGTCTTTAATGAATAGATTCAGGAGATTGATGTTTTTCTGGAGTTCAAGCAACAAAGCACGTTGGGTACCACGAGTGTTCTTTAATAACGACTGAAACGTCGAAGCAACAGATGCGGTAGTAGACAGACCTGAAAAGAAATCAGCTAACGCCAATGATAAGTTATCCTTAATAATTTATTATTATGCCACACTTACGTAAGATCTAAGCTGTCTGACAAGATCATGCTTTTCCTGTTCATTCAGAAAAGCACCGATTTCAATCTGATCACGGCGTCCTCTCAAAATAAGTTTATCACTGTGCCATGGATGTTCAGACGACTGGACAATCAGGCGCGTCCAGAACAAGTCCGAATGCCAGCGAAAACGGGGGAAGTGTTGGCCCTGCTCAACCGTAATGCTCTCTTTGTTTAAACGAATAACTTCCTTTTGATAACACTTTTTCGACACCCGATACATTAAAACCAACAGGGCCAGTACTTCCATACCAGCAAACGGCAGGATCATCCAGAGTCCTATCGCGGCAAAACTGGCAGCGATCACCAGGGCGAAGCTGCTGACGATAAACATGAACTGCTTGGTCGCCTTCCAGCGCGCAGACAGATTAGGGCTCAGTACAATGTGTCCTGCTGCTGTTTCCTTATTGAGTACGGCATCAATCATGACATTTGCCTGTCGTCTTTATTGCATCTATTCTAATGATTTCTCATCACCGCGTCACCGACGGCACAGTGCAATTCAGGGAAAATTAGCCAGGTCTTAAATACAAAATGCTATTATTTATTACGATCGGGTGGAGGGCAAATCACGTCTTGCCAGGCAATACGGCGTGTAATGTCTCCGCTGAATTCAAATACATCCAGGGTATTCTCAAACACCTCATGGCTTATATCCGGTTCTCCATCCCAGCAGCCCAGGGACTGGTATGCGGCAATTGTTTTGATCAGGACTTCAAATTTGATCTCGGGAAAATAACCCCGTTCCAGGCGAGCAATTTCCTCGGCAGGTAAATGCCGGCAGGCTGCCCGCCCTTTGCGGTAGGCGCGCATAAATGCCCTTGCCATGTCCGTCGCCAACCAGTCAGGAGAGGCACACAGGCTACTGAATGCGACCGGTCCGACAACATCACCAACGCGGGCCACAACCTGGCCCAGGCCATCGGCTTCAAGTTGTTGTGCAAAGGGGCCCTGCTGGTGAACAAAATCTCCCTGGCCAGACCGGAAGGCCTGGTCAATAGCATTCACATCGCCGGCATCAACAATACTGAGTAACTGTATATCGATATCCAGCTTATGTAAGGCATACCTGAACATCGCCATGGGTTGAAAAAAATGATCAACCAGTACCCGCTTGCCAATCAGGTCGTGCCAGTCAAACTCAGTAGTTTGTAAATCGCGATCGCGACCACGCGCGGTCAGGAAAAACCCATCACGCTGGTTGATTTGTGCAAAGTGTCGTAGTGCCGTTTTTTCGGAGCTGACAAAACTAACCGCAACTGCCGACTGGGCGACCTGGATTTCACCAGAGTGAATCCCCTTCTCAACGGTGTTATCAGCTGTGGCCTGATCGTAGTGTGCTTCCAGGCCTTCTTCTTCCAGGAATCCAGCCGCCATGGTCATGAGCAAAGGACTGTAAAAGGCCGAGTGTCGCAGCGCCCGTATGTGAATGGGGGTCATAGGACTTGAAGTTACTCAGTTATTTTTTGAACTGTTGCCGGAGCTTATCGATTGAATACCGTTCCCCGTTTATTTCATAGTCAATGAATTTGAGGCCAAGGCCATCTTTAGTAATCCGCGTGACCTTCATGTTAAAGGCAATATCTGGCTGGGGAGAATCCAGCAGATTCATCACGATGTGCGAACCGATAGGCAATTTGGGAACCGGAAAGGATTCAACAAAGACGCCACTATCCGAGATATCCCGGGTACGTGCCATCACTTCACCGATGGCCGTATGGGTCAGTCTAACCCGCGCATTCACTATATGGCGCGCAAACAGGCGACGTTCGATAAAATCTCTTTGTGGGCTTGTTGCCATAGTCTTTCCCAGTCAGTCCAAAGCATTTTTTGCTAGCCAAAATCAGGTTTTCGCGGGTACGCAATAATATATAGACCAATTCCAGCCAGATATCACCTTAAATTAACCATTTAACTATTTGGTTTTACTAGAAATTAGCTGATTAAGACCCATATCAGTGAGCACAAAAGAGTAAAACTGGGTATTTTAGCGATTCCACCTGGAAACATGCTGACCACGAGCCCGCTCAAATGGGATATCAGACTTACTCACAGCCCACTGGCGACGCAATTCATCGAGTGTATATCTCATTCCATTGAGCTCGTAATCGACGATAGCTACCCCAAGACCACGCTCAGAGGAATGGATCACCCGGGTATTGAAAATGATGCCGGGATTCGCAGAATCGAGCATCTGCAAGCCAACATGAGCGCCCCGCGGTACCCTGGGCAGGTCGTGCAGGCGGATGAAAATACCGGTGTCTGAAACGTTGATGGAATAGCCTTCAAGGGTGCCGAGACGGGAATGGCTGACTCGCATCCGCGCCTGAACAGGGACGCGCGGGAAACTGCGCCTATCGTATTCTGGTTCTGCCAACTGCCTCACCTTGGACTCGATCTTTTTCAGCCATAGGCCTATTTATTGTAAGTAACTTAACTATATAAGCTTTTTGGCATGTAAGGAATGAGATTAAAGTCACAGATTGCAAATTCTGGATACCCAACCGGCGGGGTTAATTACCATGTCGAGCAGTTATGAAATTGCCTGTAGGCTTATAAAAAGCAGACGCCAAAAGAGAATTCCTGAAACTGCTCCTGAATGTGCCGGACTTCTCCTTTGAGCTCCAGATGACGCTCATCGCCATCCAGCGTCATGATGGACTCAAATTCAAGAACATCACCTGGCTTGAAATGTGTATGACCAACCAGACCCATCCCCCCCATCGAGTAATCCAGTATTTCCAGCTTCAGGTTCTGGCCTTGTTGGGTTTTAACATTAACAGTACGACCATACTGAATGCGCTTGTGCTTGCGCTTCTCCATTAATGCATTTCCCATTGTCTGCGTCATTTAGCATCTACTTAGTTTAGTGGGCTAATAGAATTAGTACACGTTAAATGCTAATTCGTCAATCAAGTTAACAGTTTGTAACGTATCACGATGACAGGCAAATTATTTGATCTCGACCTTTCCCGCTATAAACGGGACAACGATCAAGGCGATCAGCGTAGCAAGTAGAATATCGCGATTCAGTCCGAGACTCTCCACGATATCATCAGGCAAGTTGGCACCAACCGTACATGCCAGCACCAATACAACCAGCAACATACGTCGATGAACAATCAGTCCAGCTATCGCAATAGCTGCTAAAGCCGCCAGCATGTAATTGGCATCGAAACCCAGGCGCGTAATCATGCTATCCGGCAAATTAATTGCGATGGATAAAAATATAATAAAAAAAAATAAAATAAATTTAGCAATCATACTGTTTCTTGGTGCAGACAGTTTGCTTTCGCTGGCTGTTTGTCACCCCCATCCCAAATGATATCCATATACGCCTCCACTAGACTTCCGGGACAATTAACCACTGTAAGATCAGATACTTATCCTAAACTACATCTTTTAGCATTTTGCTCGATATATTAGTTTAGTACAAGCTTTATACAAGTAGTGTTAGATGGAACAGCCCGATAATCCGATAATTGGTCTTGAAGAATGGACGCGCCGTATCAGTGATGAAGAAATGCCGGTCTTCGCGCATACTGCTCGCAGCATTGCCGCCGCATCCAGTGAAGAAGATACATCGATTGCAAACCTGGCCCATCTAATTTTACGTGATAGCTCGATGACTGCACGCGTATTAAGACTGGCCAATAGTGTTTTCTTCAATCCGGCAGGCCAACCAATTAATACGATTAGCCGGGCGATTGTCCTGCTGGGATTTGATTCTGTCCGAAGCATGGCGCTCTCGATTGCATTACTCGAGCCGCTCCTTAAAGGTGTGCAACATGATCATGCCCTTGAAGAAATGGCGCGCTCTTT
>JASFLL010000039.1:0-8397 GCA_050118115.1 Thioalkalispiraceae bacterium | reverse complement strand
GATCATACTCATTAGCAATCGTTTCCAGGAGAGGCGCAATTACGAGGCATGGTGTACACCATTCAGCCCAGAAGTCGACAATGACGGCTCTGTGGCTGGAGGCCTCAATGACTTCTGTTTCAAAAGATTCAAGGGATACAGTGATTGGTTTTGACATCGTGGGAATAATGTTTAATAACTCGCTACATGCAATTATAAAATAGTAACCGCGTGATTATCATAGTCCTAAGGATATATACTATCCAGCCATGAAAAAACTGGTGATGACAGGTCCGGCTCCCGCTTTCAGAACGCTTACTGAAGCGATTCGAAAATATGCAGATGCAGCTTATCCGCCCGGTGCTTCCGAGTGTGCACAGTCTGCGCGCGCAGGTTTACTGGATACGGCCCAGACAATTCTCGAACAGCTCGACAATAACCCGCAGGAAATTATCATTAGTCGGCGTATAAAAAGCCATATAAAGGCCGCGATTCAGTATTACTTACAGATCTATCCAGAACTGAATCTCGATCAGGAAGTCGCGACTAAACGATCGGAGTTGATGCTGGAACTCTTAAATGGAACCCCGCTTCAGGATCAGCAATGGAGCTGACGACGTGTCGCTTTTTTAGGAAATAATAGATGACGGGACAAATAGACCTTTAAATCATCAGAGTATTGAAAACCAGCGCTATCATGCATATATATCGTCCTGTCACTGCCTGGCTGTGTCGTTTTTGTTATAATTTGCTGACTTTTTACTCATCTGGACTTCCCGAATTCCATGCACGCTGCACGAGACTTATTTTCCTACCGTAAATACTGGGCCCATAAATTTGGGCCGGCGCCGGTCCTGCCCATGTCGCGACAGGAGATGGAGGAATTGGGTTGGGATAGTTGTGACATTATTATTGTTACCGGTGATGCCTATGTTGATCATCCCAGTTTTGGAATGGCCGTAATCGGCCGTGTGCTCGAAGCACAGGGGTATCGGGTTGGCATTATTGCGCAACCCGACTGGCGATCAAAAGATGATTTTATGCGGCTTGGTAAGCCCGAAATCTGTTTCGGGGTTACGGCCGGCAACATGGATTCAATGGTCAACCGTTACACCGCTGACCGTAAGATCCGCAGTAATGATGCTTATACTCCGGAAGGCAAAGGCGGTATGCGTCCGGATCGATCAGTCAACGTCTACGCGCAGCGTTGCCGTGAAGCCTTCAAAGATGTTCCGATTATCATCGGCGGAATAGAAGCGAGCCTGCGTCGTATTGCCCATTATGATTACTGGTCGGAAAAAGTAAGGCGATCCGTGTTACTGGACAGCAAGGCTGATATGTTGCTCTACGGGAACGCGGAACGTGCCTTGGTGGATGTGGTACACCGGCTTGCAGCAGGTGAGTCGATTAATACAATTACGGATTTACCGGGTACGGGATTTGTTCGTCAACATTCTCTTGAGCAGTGGCTGGAACTGGATTCTACGCATATCGATGAACCGGGTTCCATTGATCCTCATCCGGATCCCTATGCCGAGACTTCTGGGACATGCTCCAAGGAACTAAATAATAAAGATGACAATCAAACCCAGGCAACGGTCGTACGGTTTACTCGAAATGTTGTTAAACATCCGCGTGATAAAACCTATATTCGTTTACCTGCTTATGAGGAAGTCAAACAAGACCCGGTTTTATATGCACACGCCTCCAGGGTCTTTCACCTGGAGACCAACCCGGGGAATGCAAGAGTAATCGTTCAGCGACACGGTAAACGGGATGTCTGGATCAATCCTCCACCGATCCCTCTTTCTACCGAAGAACTGGATCGTGTATTTGAACTGAGTTATACACGTCAGCCGCATCCAGTCTATGGCGACAAAAATATACCTGCCTACGAGATGATCCGTTTTTCCATCAACATCATGCGAGGCTGTTTTGGTGGCTGTACTTTTTGTTCCATTACTGAGCATGAAGGGCGGATTATTCAAAGTCGCTCAGAAGACTCGATAATCAGGGAAATTCAAGCCGTTCGTGATACGGTACCCGGGTTTACCGGCATCATTTCCGATCTGGGTGGTCCGACCGCAAACATGTACCGCCTGGCCTGCAAGAGCAAGGAGATTGAGTCCTCTTGTCGGCGTTTATCCTGCGTTTACCCGGGTATTTGTAAGAATCTTAATACCAATCATCACCCCTTGATTAAATTATACCGGCGAGCCCGGAAACTGCCGGGCATCAAAAAGATTCTGATTGCCTCAGGACTGCGTTATGACCTGGCGATTGAATCACCGGAGTACGTGAAAGAACTGGTTAGCCACCATGTCGGTGGTTATCTAAAAATTGCGCCAGAGCATACGGAGACTGGACCCTTATCAAAAATGATGAAACCGGGTATGGGAACCTACGATCGCTTTAAAAAATTATTTGAACGTTATTCAAAGCAGGCTGGCAAGGAACAGTATCTTATACCTTATTTTATTGCGGCCCATCCCGGCACAACCGATGAGGATATGATGAACCTGGCGATCTGGCTGAAACAAAATGGGTTTCGTGCAGACCAGGTCCAGACTTTCCTGCCTTCCCCGATGGCGTTGGCGACCGCCATGTACCATTCGGGTAAAAATCCTCTGAAAAAAGTCACGCACAATAGTGAAACGGTTATTGCCGCGCGAGGATTACGCCAGCGCCGTCTGCACAAGGCTTTTTTACGTTATCATGATGCTGAAAACTGGCCCCTATTACGCAAGGCGCTCAGGGAGATGGGGCGTGCTGATCTGATCGGTAATGGCAAAAAGCACCTTGTCCCAAGCTGGCAGCCCAAAACTGCCAGGGGGGAGACGACCTCCGATAACAGGAAAGCCAGACCCGGCAAGCGATTCGCTACCCAGCATACCGGGTTACCCGGCAATGGTTCACGCGCGGGGGCATCGGACAAAAGAAAAAGTGGCAAAGTGCGTAAAAGATCCCATCGTGGTGGTAGAAGTTAAGTTAGCATAGTCTAATATACGAATAATTGGAGTCGTGGTGTTGCCACCAGGTGCAGTAGTCAAAGATGTCAGATAAAGAAAAAGAAATCGAAGAACTCGTTATTAAAGAGAGTCTGGTTAGTGCCGCGGGTCTCAATGCATCCAACTTGCAGATTGGTATCCGTGGCGATCCATCCATGCGTGAGACGACCGGTGAACGCAAGCGTTATACCTCGGACGTCGACGAACATATAGATGAACTGCTGCCCTCATTCCAGGAACTACTATTGAATCGCAGTACCTATCAACTCTTCGTGGGTTTCAATAATGGCGAGATCAGAACAAATTCGGTATTTGATCCCATGCGCCAGGAGATCCATTCGGCTGAAAAAATTGCCGACCCGGATTATGTACAGCGGCAATTTCCCCAGGTTGCCTATGATGACAAAATTGGCCTGATCCGAGAGATATATGGGAACCTGAAAGCCACGTCTTATTACAAGAATATGCCTCAGTACTGGCAAAACATCATGAACCGACGTGGTGCCGAATGGGAACCCATGGAAGTCTTTGAAATTGTGTCCGTTATTTCCACGCTGAAGACCATGCGCGAGATGCCTACTTACTTCATGCGGAATGTAACGATTAATATCGTGCAATCGATTGTGCGGATTCAATTCAATTGCGATGGCACCCAGATCGTCAGTGCAGAAAACTACGGAAAATTTCTTGAAGAAAACCTGCCTTCGAACTGAGCACCTCAGTTAGCCTGACCATGATGTTTGCTTCGCAACATTTCTATCGTCCGGACAGTGAAACAACCGGTTTTGCTTACATTATGTTGCTGATCAACATTAAACAATTATTTAAGTATATGCTGATACATTTGTTTAGGTGATTAATTTTATACGTTGATCCATAGGCAATGTTAAATACCAGCGGTATACTTACGCGTAACTGTCGGGCATCAAACTTTGGAGGAGATAGATGCCAGTCAGGAAAGTTAGTGTTTTAGCAATTCGAGGTAATCATCATGGCCACAGGCACAGTAAAATGGTTCAACAATGCCAAGGGGTTTGGCTTTATCGCACCACAAGATGGAGGAGATGACGTTTTTGTTCATTTCAGCGCTATTAAGTCAGACGGATATCGGACTCTGAACGAAGGTCAAAATGTGACATTCGAAGTTGAGCAGGGTCCCAAGGGCTTGCAAGCAACCGATGTAATCGCTGAGTAAGAGATAACTATAATAATTAAAATTATCACTGACCCCGCACTGCGGGGTTTTTTCTTTTCTGTTTCCGGGTTCACGGGTAAAAAAAAAACCAGATTTTTTTCGGGGATCTGTCAACCAGGTATCGTGCTCCACGTTGTAATGGGTAGAACAAGTTTAAAACCCATATTTACAAGCGAGGAGAAAAGCAATGAATCTGACGAAACCGGCGATAATCGGCTTAATAACAATGATGACAGCGACAGCACAGATAGCGTTAGCCGCTGACCGTCGTCAGCGTGTGGAAGACCGCCTGGATAATCGGGGTGACCGCATCGAGAATCGCCTGGATATCCGGGGCGACCGAATCAATGACCGCCTGGATAACCAGGGTGACCGCATTGAAGACCGACTGGATAGACGGGCGGATCATGCCCGTGAAAACGGCAGGGACCACCGTGCCAATCGCCTGGAACGTAAGGGTGATCGAATTGAACATCGCCTGGATCGGCAAGGCGACCGGATTGATAATCGCCTGGACCGTCGCGGTAGCCGTATTGATAATCGCCTGGATAGACGCGGCGACAGGATCCATGGTCGTATCGACCGTCGCCAGGGACGTTAACAATAATGATTGAAGCCGCACTCCTGGTTTTGTCGCCGCGTGTATTGACCCGGCCGGGGATGCGGTAGACTTTATTGATAGTAATGCTTGATGTACAACATGGGGGAAGATGTTTGGCAGAACAATCCGGGACAGTAGCGAGTGATCTCGACCAGTTTCTTGCTGAACATGAGCGTCGCGCCTTTCGGATGGCCATGATTGCCACCGGCGAAAAGGCAGATGCGCTGGATATTGTGCAGGATGCGATGTTGAAGCTGGTCAGGAAGTATGCACACAAGCCCAGTAACGAATGGCCGGCGTTATTTCACCGGATTGTTCAAAATGCGATTAACGACTGGTTCAGAAAAGAGAAAGTCCGGAAATACTGGCGACAATGGTTTAACTGGAGTCATGGTGATGAAGAAGGTGACAACAGCGCCGATCCCTTATCTCAGGTTGAACAAACGGGTACCCATCAGCCTGATCAGGTCCTGCAACAACACAATGCGATGCAACGCCTGGATGAGTTATTAAATGCCTTACCACATCGTCAACAACAGGCATTTTTATTACGGCAATGGGAAGGCCTGGATGTGGCATCAACCGCCAGGGCGATGGGAATTAGTGAGGGAAGTGTCAAGACGCATTACTTCCGCGCGGTGCACAGTTTGCGAGAACAACTTGAAGAACATATATGATCGAGGATAGTTATGAGTGGTGATGGCAACGATAAAGTGACGACTGACAATAACACTGAGCAGGAACTCCTGGATACAGTAAGGAAACAGCTCGATGCATCCGAGCAGTCACTCTCTGCCGATGATTTGCGTTCATTGCGGCTGGCCCGAGCAAAGGCAATCGAATCCATACACTATGACTCCAGAGAAAAAGCTGGACGACGTTTTTGGTCGCCGATAGCAGGCCTTGCAATGGCAGCGAGCGTGGTGGCACTTGTGGTTGGACTTCAGGTAATACAAACTGCTAGTGTAGATATAAGCAATCCAAAAGGCGCATATACACTGGGTGCGAACACGGTAGAGGATTTGCCTTTACTGGGCGCATCTGAAGAGTTTGAGTTTTATGATGAACTTGAGTTTTATCAATGGCTGGAGTTTGAGGGGCACGCAGGTTAAGCGTTTGCTTACAATAATATCGATGATGGTAATGTTCAATCAATATGTTGTCGCTGATGATGAGTCTGAAGCCTCAATTGAATTTCTCGAGTTTTTAGCTGGCGGTGTTACAGTTGAACAGGAGTTCCTGGACCCGATGAATTATAACGAGATAGATGGCGATGCTTCACCCGATAAAAAACAGGATAGTGACAAGCAGGATGGTCAGACAGATGATGAATAAGTATCTGCTCAGTTTGCTATTGTCAGTCTTCCTGGTTGTGTTGGGATATTGCCCAACGGCCTGGTCTGAAGAAACCCAGGCTCAGGCTAGTATCGCCTGGGATAGTCTGAGCGAGAAAGAACAGCGCGTCCTGAAACCACTAGCTGACAAGTGGGACCAGCTCCCTGCAGATCGTCAGGCACGGTTACGCAAAGGCGCCCGTAACTGGGAGAACATGACGCCGGCACAACGGGCACGTGCGAAAAAACGTTTTCAACGCTGGCAGTCTATGTCACCAGAGCAACGTGAACGAATGCGCCAGCGCTTTGAACGCTTCAGGCAACTTCCACCTGAACGCCAAAAAGAATTACGCCGGCTCTACCATTGGTATAAATCCCAGCCAGAACCAAAGCAGAAAGCGATTCGCGAACGGTGGCATAAAATGACGCCGGAGCAGAGGCAAAACTTCCGTAATTTTATGCAGGAGTTTTCGCCAGAGGAGCGAAGAGCGATTATTAAGCGTATGCGCGAAGCTTCGCCGGAAGAACGGCAACGTATGCGCCAGCGTATGCGTGATGCAACTCCGGAAGAGCGGCACAGATTTCGGGAACGTCTGCATAACAGGTTGCGCAGCCGATAATCTTTTCCCTTTTCTGGTGGTATGTCAGACACCCTTACCACTATACTAAAATTATAATTCTTGAATAATTCTGCTGGGCGTATGGTTTCAACCTATCTCACTGATGTCATTATTTTGCTTATCGCAGCAGTTGTCGCAGTCCCTTTTTTTCAGGCGCTACGTTTAGGTGCGGTTCCCGGCTTTTTGGTCGCCGGCGTTATTGTTGGTCCGTATGGTTTCAGCCTGATTAAAAATACCAGTGATATTGGCCATCTTGCTGAAATTGGTGTGGTTTTCCTGTTGTTTGTCATTGGCATTGAGCTCAAACCTTCCCGATTATGGCAAATGAAGCGGATGGTATTTGGACTTGGTACCTTACAGGTTATTGTTACCGGTTTGATAATCGGCAGCATCGCTTTTTTTATTTTCGATGTTTCGTTACGGGTATCACTTTTAATCGGACCTGCACTGGCTCTGTCATCAACTGCCTTTGTACTGCAAATTCTCTCTGAACAAAAACTACTGACTTCTTCATATGGTCGAATTTCCATCGCGGTTTTATTAATGCAGGATCTGGCAGTTGTCCCCTTGTTAGCACTCGTGCCCTTGCTAGTATTGCCGGAGTTAAGTTTAGGCGCTGACATAGGGCTAGCTCTGATTGAATCAATAATGATCCTGACCCTGGTGGTGTTGCTGGGACGTTATTTGTTACACCCAGTGCTGCATCGGGTCGCTGTTTCAGGGAGCTCTGAAATCTTTACAGCATCAGCAGTACTGATTGTATTGGGTACCGCGGTCATGACTGAACATGCGGGCCTTTCCATGGCGATGGGTGCTTTCCTGGCCGGCCTTCTGATCTCGGATTCTGCATTCAAGCATCAGATTATGGCCGAGATTCAACCTTTTCGTGGTCTGTTATTAGGGCTGTTTTTTGTTTACATGGGAATGTCCCTGAATATTCGGTTGTTGTTTGCAGATCCTTTGCCTGCGCTGGGGCTTGTCGTCTTATTGGTGGTGATCAAAATTCTGGTACTGTTTCCTCTTGCTTACTCATTCCGGCTTCAAATAAACAATAGCCTGGCAGCGTCGCTGGTACTGGGACAAAGTGGTGAATTTGCCCTGGTGTTATTTACGCTTGCCCACCAGTCAGACCTGTTGAATGACAACCTGTTTCAACAACTTCTGCTTATTGTGTTACTTAGTATGTTATCAACTCCCCTGTTAGCCTACTTTGCAGTTCGCTTGGTGAAAAAAAGTGAGATTAAAAAGACAGATGTTCACGATGAACCGGTCGCGGCACCTATCGTAATTGCCGGATTTGGCCGGGTTGGACGAAGAATAGGTGAAATACTGAAGAGTGCTGGAAAATCTTATGTTGCCCTGGATGCAGATGCAACGGTTGTCGATAGTGGCCGCGCAATGGGTTGCTCAGTTTTTTATGGCGATGTTCGCAAACCAGAGATATTGACGGCGGCGGGTGCCAGTCATGCGAAAATAATCGTGGTAACCCTCAATGATTATGAAGCGACAGAACAGGTTGTGACATCACTACGACAGTCTTATCCAGACATGGAAATTTATGCACGTGGTCGTAGCCTGGGACAATGCCGCAAGCTACAACAACTGGGGGCAACGGGGGTCATCTCTGAAAACATTGAGGCCAGCCTTGAGCTGGCGGGTA
>JASFLL010000038.1:0-8440 GCA_050118115.1 Thioalkalispiraceae bacterium | reverse complement strand
AATGCAATCGGTTCCAATATCGCCAATATCGGGCTGGTATTAGGGACAACGGCCCTTATCTTTCCATTACTAGTTAGCTCCAAAACACTTAAACGCGAATTTCCTATCATGCTGGTGATGATGGTCCTGGTGTTATTTTTGATTCTGGACCATGAATTGAGTCGTTATGACGGCATCATCCTTGTTTCAGGTATTGTTGCATTCACTGTCTGGCTGATTCGTATGGCAAAGACTAAAAAAGGCTATGAGCCTCTGACCCATGAGTTTGATCATGAAATCCCGAAAGTCAGTCTTCGAACTTCATGTAGCTGGACACTCATCGGCCTTGTCCTGTTATTGGCCAGTTCACAAGTACTGGTTTATGGGGCTGTCAATCTGGCCAAGTATTTTGGTGTCAGCGATCTTATTATAGGTTTAACAATTATTGCCATTGGTACCAGCCTGCCCGAGTTGGCCACGTCTGTCATGAGCGCCATAAAAAATGAACCTGATATCGCCCTCGGCAACATTATCGGTTCGAACATGTTTAACCTTTTAGCTGTACTTGGCATCCCCGCCATCATCAGCCCAATATCACTGGAACCAAACGTAATTACACGCGACTATGCGACCATGCTGGGTTTTAGTGTTCTATTGTTTATATTTGCCTATGGTTTTCGGCAACAGGGCCGAATAAATCGACTTGAGGGGGCTGGATTACTTGCAGGCTACCTCGCATATATGGCATACCTTTATATAAATGTACTCCACCCATAAATTAAAGTGGGCGTCATAACCAATGCCAAGCTATTCTTACAGAATAAAACTGTGAAATGACAAAGAACCAGATGGATATCAACAAAGTTGCACAATTGGCCCGGGCTGTAATTGAGACCGAGGCCAGAGCCGCAGAAATGTTACTAGACAGGATTGACGAAACCTTCACCAGCGCGGTTGAAGCTATACTGCAGTGCCGTGGACGCGTCGTTGTACTGGGCATGGGAAAGTCAGGCCATATCGGCAATAAAATTGCCGCCACCCTGGCCAGCACTGGCACGCCCGCTTTTTTCGTGCATCCGGGCGAAGCCAGCCACGGGGATCTTGGTATGATTACCGCGCAGGATGTTGTCCTGGCTCTGTCAAATTCCGGCGAAACGG
Organism: Thioalkalispiraceae bacterium; assembly: GCA_050118115.1. Lineage (GTDB taxonomy): Bacteria > Pseudomonadota > Gammaproteobacteria > UBA6429 > Thiohalophilaceae > SZUA-24. The sequence continues at coordinate 7,303 of JASFLL010000038.1, read as the reverse complement.
ATGAAATACTCACCATCCTGCCCCTGATCAAACGTCTCAATGTGCCGCTTATTGCCATGACTGGCAACCCTCAATCCCGACTGGCTAAGGAATCCAGCTTTCACATCGATGTCAGCGTCGAAAAAGAAGCATGCCCATTGGGCCTGGCGCCAACTTCAAGCACCACTGCTACATTGGTGATGGGAGATGCCCTCGCCATAGCCCTGCTGGAATCACGTGGCTTCACCGAAAGTGATTTTGCCCGTTCCCACCCCGGAGGAAGACTGGGTAAACGCCTATTATTGCATGTCGAGGACATCATGCATTCCGGTGATGAAGTACCAAAAGTGTCAGCCAAAGTCAGCTTAACCGAAGCCCTGGTGGAAATGAGTAAAAAAGGACTGGGCATGACAACCATTGTAGATAATGACGGTACATTGCTTGGCATATTTACGGATGGGGACGTACGTCGTTTACTGGATCATGGAGAAATCAAAATTAGTGAAATTAAAATATCCGACGTCATGAAAAAAGAATGCAAGACTATCCACAAAAACCAGTTGGCGGCTGAGGCATTACAGCTTATGGAAGCCAGTAGTATTAACTCTTTTCCAGTGGTGGATGAAAACAACAGGGTAATTGGTGCCTTGAATATGCATAATCTTTTACGCGCTGGCGTCGTATAGAAAAGTAAAGGCTTAGAAATGCAAGATATTTTAAACCTGGCGAAAAATATTAAACTGGTAATTTTTGATGTCGATGGTGTATTGACAGATGGCAGCCTGTTTTTCGGTGACGATGGCCAGGAGTACAAGGCATTTTATTCCCGGGATGGGCTAGGAATTAAACTTCTGCAAAGAACCGGGGTCGAAATTGGTGTGATCACCGCCAGAAACTCGGAACTGGTTAGACACCGAATGGAAAATCTGGACATCAAACACTTCTACCAGGGACGCCTCGATAAAATCAGTGCCTTTGAGGAGATGCTTGCTAAATTAAACGTTAGCCCGGAACAAACTGCCTATGCAGGTGATGATGTAGTTGACTTGCCGGTTATGAAAAAAGTCGGCCTCGCCATTGCCGTGCAGGATGCGCATCCATTCGTTAAAAAACACGCCCACTGGATTACTGAACATGTTGGTGGTCGCGGAGCTGCACGCGATATATGTGAATTAATTATGGAAGCGCAAGGCACACTGGACACACAACTTAACTCTTTTATGTAAATGGGCAAGCTCCACTACCTCATTGTTCTAGTTGTGGTGCTCGTGATAGCCACCCTCACCTACCAGCTTTCAAAGTCTATTGATAAATCGACAGAAACCACTGACCCCAGACTACGTCACGATCCCGACTATTATATTAGTGAATTCAATGCCACCAAGTACGACAAAAGCGGCCTTGCTGATTACCGCCTGACTGCCCAGTACCTGGAACATTTTCCAGATACCAGGACCATTGAAGTGAAACAACTCAGTGTAGAATATATCGATAAAAATCAAACGACCTGGCAGATCGAGGCCGATAACGGTACCGGTTATGAAGATACGGAAATACTGAATGTGTCGGGAAATGTAAAAATTAACCGCCTGACTCCCCGACCTGAGAAAAATCTGCAACTTGAAACTGAACAGTTGCATATTGATTTCCCTGCCAAACTGGCAAACACTGAAAGTAAGGTGAAGATCATTGGAAAAAACAGTAATATAAAAGCCAAGGGCATGGATATTAACCTGGACGATGGGACCGTAACACTCAGGTCAGAAGCACGAGGACAATATGTTCCGCGTTAGAATCTACATTACAGAAATTATCGTGGCGTTTTTCGCACTCACGGCAAGCAGCCCGGGTTTTGCGTTACGCAGTGATCGCGATCAACCCATCGATATACAGGCCGATCGTGTCGAAATCAAGGAAAAAGAGGAAATTAGTGAGTACATTGGCAATGTACATCTTAAACAGGGGAGCCTTGATATCAAGGCCGACAAAGTTACTGTTTATCTTAAAAATGGACGGCTAATTAAAATACTGATTATGGGTAATCCCGCCGTTTTTAAACAAAAACCGGAGGACAATAAGGACGTTGTCAGATCAAGTGCGATGAATATGGAGTACTTCGCCAGCAAACAACATCTCATCCTGAAAACAAACGCTAGCGTAGTACAGGGTGATAACCACTTTAGTGGTGATTTTATCGAATACGATACCCTTAACAGCACCGTGAAGGCCAACAAAGACAAGGGCAGTGAATCCAGGGTGCATGCTATCATCAAACCCGGAAAGACCAGCAGCGACCAACCTGCAACAGATCAACAAGAGCAAACTACTCCGCCACAACCCAATGAAACCATGCCTAAATGAGCACCCTCGCAGCACAAAGCCTGGCTAAGAACTACAAGCGCCGTGACGTTGTAAAAAATGTCTCCTTTCATATCAACAGTGGCGAAGTTGTGGGATTACTTGGACCCAATGGTGCGGGAAAAACCACCTCGTTCTACATGGTGGTCGGCCTGGTGGCGGCCGACAAAGGCAATATATACCTGGATGACCATGACTTGACGAATATGGCCATGCATGACCGGGCCAGAATGGGCATCGGTTACTTGCCACAGGAAGCCTCGGTCTTCAGGAAGCTCTCGGTTACTGATAACATCATGGCCATTCTCCAGACCCGCGAGGATCTTGAGCCCTCACAACAGGAAATAGCCCTTGAAGAACTTCTCGAAGAACTACATATTACTCATATACGACATAATCTGGGGATAAGCCTGTCGGGTGGTGAGCGGCGACGTGTCGAAATTGCCCGCGCCCTGGCTACAATGCCACGTTTTATATTGCTGGATGAGCCATTTGCTGGTGTTGACCCGATTTCAGTGCTGGATATTCAATCAATCATTCAACACTTACGCGAGCGGGAGATTGGGGTCCTGATTACCGACCATAATGTGAGGGAAACACTCAAGATTTGTGATCGCGGGTACATCATGAATGAAGGCGGGGTAATAGCCCAGGGTGAACCTGAAGTGCTTTTGGCCGATAAACATGTCAGGAAAGTCTATCTCGGAGAGCAGTTCACGCTTTAAAGTCAAGACTGTGAGTAAGGATAAAACTAGGCTAGAATTTAAACTGGAACCTGCAGAGAAATAAGAGCAGCTCCTCAAAATAACTTATGAAACAAGCATTACAACTCCGCCTTGGTCAACACCTCACGATGACTCCCCAGCTGCAGCAGGCGATCAAGCTGCTGCAATTGTCGACGCTGGAGCTCCAGCAGGAAATTCAGGAGGCGCTTGACTCCAACCTCATGCTCGAAATCGCTGAAGAGGGAGAAAATGAGGGTGAAAATCAGGCCAAATCGGAGGATCAGGCAGAATCCGCCTCTACCAGCTCTGACCAGCCCGAGCAGGACAGTATCGGAACTGACTCAATTCCGGACGATTTACCGGTCGATAGTGCCTGGGATGACATCTATGAAAACATCCAGACCGCCCCATCAGGCTCTTCAAGTTACCAGGAATCGGATCGAGAACTTGAGGTAGGCGATACTAATAGCGAAAGCCTGCAGGAACACCTACGCTGGCAGATGCAGTTGACGCCTTTTTCCGATACAGATCTACTGATTGCCGATGCCATCATTGATGCGATTGATGACGATGGCTTCTTGCGCACCAGTATTGAAGAAATACACCAGATGTTGCCTGCTGATATGGAAATCGAACTTGATGAAGTCGAAGCCGTCCTGCATCGTGTCCAGAACTTTGACCCTCCTGGGGTAGGTGCCAGAAATGTCCAGGAAAGCCTGCTTCTACAGTTGCGACAGGTGGCGGATGATTCCTGGGAGAACAATACCGTCATCAAGCTGATTTCAGAGTATTTCGACCTGCTGGTAAATCGTGACTTTAACCAGTTAATGCGAAAACTGAACATTAGTGAAGAAGCCCTGAAGGACATTATTGAGATAATCCAGTCGCTCAACCCGCGTCCCGGCAGCCAGATTACGGCCAGTAAAGCCGAGTACGTGATTCCCGATGTTATCGTTCGCAAGATAAAGGGTAAATGGCGAGTCGAACTCAATCCTGAGGCTGCACCTCGAATACGCATCAACGCCCAATATGCCAGCCTGGCCAAGCAGGCCAGAAATAGTGAAGATTCAACCTACCTGAAAAACCACCTGCAGGAGGCGCGCTGGTTTATAAAAAGCCTTGCCAGCCGTAATGAAACCCTTTTGAAAGTCGCAACCTGCATCGTGGAAAGACAACGTGCATTTCTTGAATATGGTGAAGAAGCCATGAAGGCGCTCGTACTGCATGACATTGCCGAAGCAGTTGATATGCATGAATCCACGATTTCGAGAGTAACCACCAAAAAATATATGCACACGCCACGAGGTGTCTTTGAATTGAAGTATTTCTTTTCAAGTCATGTATCCACGGCAGATGGCGGTGAGTGTTCGGCAACAGCCATACGAGCACTCATAAAGAAACTCATTGCCGCTGAGGCACCGGCAAAACCATTAAGTGATAGTAAAATTGCCAACTTACTGTCTGAACAAGGTATTAACGTAGCACGGCGCACCGTAGCCAAATATCGTGAAGCGATGGCCATACCACCATCCAATGAAAGAAAACGGCTCGCCTGATTGATATGACAAGGAGCATAATATGCAATTAAATCTTACTGGACATCACGTAGACATCACCGATTCACTACAGAACTACGTAGAGACCAAATTTGAGAAGCTGGAACGCCATTTCGATCATGTAACAAATGTCCATGTTATATTGACTGTTGAAAAACAAAGACAGAAAGCAGAAGCTACGATTCATGTCAGTGGTGCTGATGTATTTGCAGATTCTGAAAATGCAGACATGTATGCATCGATTGATGCCCTGGTTGACAAGCTGGACCGCCAGATCAAAAAGTACAAGGAAAAAATCCAGGATCACCACCGCAGTGAAGGTCGTGCCCAAAAACAAACTGAAGAATAACCCAATATTTACTAGAACCACATGTTACTTACTGACCTGATTACACCCAAACGTATTGCGTGCGATGTTGATGCGCAAAGCAAGAAACGTGCGTTAGAAAAATTAAGTGAACTCATTTCTGATAGTGAGGACACGGTTTCATCCATCGACGTATTTGAGAGTCTCCTCGCGCGCGAGCGTCTGGGGGGTACGGGAGTTGGCTATGGTGTTGCCATACCTCATGGTCGCCTGAAAGAGAATGACCATACCCTCGGGGCATTCATTAAATTACAACATGGCGTCGATTATGATGCCGCAGATCATCAACCTGTTGACCTGCTGTTTGCACTGCTGGTACCACAGGAATCTACCGATGAACATCTGCAAATCCTGGCTCAGCTTGCCAAAATGTTCAGTAGCCAGGAGTTCCGTACTGAATTACGGAATGCAACCACACCAGAAGAAATTCACAAGTTATTAATCAACAGGCAGGCATAAGCTTGGCTTGCTTCGCGGGTTTCACTCGCTAAAATTGAGAATAACGGCTTACCAGGAACGACAGATCTACCCTGTTTTTGGTCCAGGCGACTATGCGGGTCGGACTGGGATAACCTGTCACATTTATGTGCTAACAGGCGGCAAAATACATGGAAACAAAATTACATAACGAACATGGTGTCTTTTTGTCCGTCTTTGATATCGGTTTATTGATATCAGGCGCACCCGGAATCGGCAAGAGTACTCTTGCTCTGGAATTGATCGAGCGGGGCCATAGTCTGATAAGTGATGATGTCGTTCATTTCGAAATCGATTCAAATTGCGATTCTGGCCAACCCGTTTTAATTGGGAAATGCCCAACCCTGTTAAAAGGCTTACTCGCTGTTAGAGATTTAGGTGTACTGAATATTACACAATTATTTCCAGCAGCACGTCATATTCAAGAATACCCCCTTGGACTGATAATCAAGCTCATCGACGACAAAACAAGCCTTGGAACCACATTGACAGGGATACAGCATGGGTCAACAATACTCGGGCAGCGTTTTCCGACCCAGTATATTTACGCACACCCCAAAAGAAACCTTTCGTTAATCGTAGAAACGGCTGTAAAAAATCATATACTCTGTTGTCAGAAAAAGGATGCTGCAACCCTGTTCAACAAACAACAACAAGAATCAATGACAAAATTATTATGAAACTAGTAATTGTAAGCGGCCTGTCAGGTTCAGGAAAATCGATCGCATTACAGGCGCTTGAGGATATCGGCTTTAACTGTATCGATAATCTACCGATGGCCCTGCTCCATGCTCTGGCTGTGCAAATTACCCATGCGGCTGAACCTATTTCCGATCAATTTGCAGTTGGAATTGATGCCCGTAATCTGGCTCATGACCTTGAGCAGTTCCCCGAGGTCATAGAAACACTGCATACCATGAACCTGGAGACCAAGGTCATTTACCTGTCAGCCAATGAACAAACCCTGATCCAGCGTTTTAGCGAGACTCGTCGCAAGCATCCATTAAGCGCTAGTGATGTGTCTTTGAATGAAGCGATAGCACGGGAAAACCAGTACCTGATACCGGTATCATCCAGTGCAGACCTGACTATTGATACGAGTCATACCAATGTACATCAGTTACGTGAACTGATTCGAAAGTGTGTCGAATCAGACAAACAGGATGGAATGTCAATATTGATTGAGTCTTTTGGTTTTAAACATGGCATTCCCAATGATGCAAATTTTATTTTTGACGTTCGCTGCATTACCAACCCACACTGGGTACCGGAATTACGGAGTAAAACCGGCAAAGATAAAGCTGTTATTGAGTACCTCGAATCTCATGAGGATGTTGGTAAGATGTATGATGATATTTCTGGTTTTTTCCATAAGTGGATGCCAACATTCGAGGAAGAAAACAGGAGTTACATGACCATCGCAATTGGCTGTACAGGTGGCTATCATCGTTCCGTATATCTTGCGGAGAAAATTGGACGGTCATTAAAAGAAAAATATAACAATGTGGTTGTTCGACATCGCGAATTATCATGAGCGTCGGACTTCTCATCATTACACACGGCGATATTGGGCAATCAATATATGATGCTGCTGTGCATGTCATGGGTAGCTGCCCAATGCGGACCCGGATTATTTCACTGCACACCGATGATGATCTGGATTCGCTCGCGAAAGAAGCGTCTGAAGCCATTATCGAACTGGATAAAGGACAGGGAGTACTTATCCTTACTGATATGTATGGTGCCACTCCCAGTAATATCGCCTGCACAAGTACGAATCAGACAGTAGAAATTGTCGCAGGTCTGAATTTACCTATGCTAATACGAGTCCTCAATTATCC
>JASFLL010000037.1:0-8456 GCA_050118115.1 Thioalkalispiraceae bacterium | reverse complement strand
ACACACTATCACAAAAAAACCAAAAACCAAAATCACGAACAGGCAGCGATTCCTGATGTGGACGATGTCTATCAAGGCGCTTTAAAGGCACTCGGCAAAATTTAATCTCCCGTTCCAGGTTATTTTCTTTCAGGAAAATAAAATGCGGTTATCCGTGTAAACGGAATGAGTAAAACAAGAGAAGATTTAAATGGCAGAACCCTACATCATTAAAATGCCCCAGCTTTCTGACACCATGACCGAAGGTACGGTGGTGACCTGGGAAAAAGAAATTGGTGATTTTATTGAGCGTGGCACGATTGTCGCGACCGTTGAAACAGACAAGGCCATCATGGACGTGGAAGTGTTTCGCGAAGGTTATTTGTCTGGCCCACTGACCGAGGTAGATTCCGTGATTCCAGTGGGTGAGGCCATGGGTTATCTGGTTGCCACTGAAGATGAGGTCAATCGCTCCGGTGCAGCACCGACTGCCAGTGCCGAGTCAGTTGCTGAGCCCGAGCCCGCTGCTGAGACTGAAGCTGCTGCCAACCCGATTGCGGAAGAGGCGCCGGCAGATAGTTATACGATCAAGATGCCGCAGCTGTCCGATACCATGACCGAAGGTGTCGTCGTCAGTTGGGAAAAGGAGATCGGGGATCAGGTCAATCGTGGCGATGTCGTCGCGCAGGTTGAAACGGATAAAGCCATTATGGACGTCGAGATCTTTCGTGACGGCATTCTCTCCGGTCCCCTGGCTGATGTTGATAGTGTGGTCGCCGTCGGTGATGCCATTGGTTATCTGGTCCAGGACAAAAGTGCCATTATTGATAAAAAGGCCAGGGCAACCGGTGGTGCGAAACCGGAAGCGCCAACCACAGCGCCCAGACCGGAACCAGCAGGTACCGCTAAACCAAAAACACGTATTCCTGCACAGCCATCGGGTGCGACACCTGCACCGCGTCCCAAACAGGGTAAGGCGACACCCTATGCCCGTCAGTTAGCAGGTGCCCACGGTATTGATCTGAATGCAATTACCGGAACTGGCCTTGAAGGGGCGATTGTCGCAGCAGATGTATTAAACGCCGAAGTTGCGACACCGGCACGCCGGGTCTTCCAGGTCCCTGGTCAGGGACGTGCCATGACTGCTATGGAAAAAGCCGTGGCACACAACATGGAATTCTCGCTCTCCATGCCATTGTTCCGTGTGACGGTGAATGTTGATCCGAGCGTATTAAAAACGACCTCCAAGGCCAAAGGCGTGTCTTTAACCGTGGCCCTGGCCAAGGCCGCAGCCCTGGCCATTAAGGATTTTCCTAATATCAACGCGGTCTACCAGCATGAAGACCGCATCCTGGAACGGGAACAGATAGATATTGGTCTGGCCGTAGAAACAGAAGGCATGGGTCTGGTGGTTCCGGTGCTGCGTGATGTGGCGAACCGTGATGTAGCCGACCTGGGCGCTAACTGGGTGGACCTGGTTGAGCGTGCTCGGATGCGGCGCCTGAAGCCTGACGAATATTCCAATCCGACCTTTACCATTTCAAACATGGGCATGATGGGCGTTGCCCATTTTGACGCGATACCTTCCCCCGGTACGTCAGCAATATTTGCCATCTCAACGGTCGGCCCCGAAGGCATGCCGGTAACTATCACAGCAGACCACCGTATCGTCAATGGCGCGGATGCGGCCAAATTCCTCAACGCGTTTAAAGAATACGTGCAAAACCCGACCTGGCTGGATGCCGCGGTGACCCCGGTACAGGACAAACCTGTGGCGTCCGGTTTTACTCTGGAAAAGGGTAAATACGACTATGACGTGGTTGTCATCGGTGGCGGCCCGGGAGGTGAAGATGCAGCCCGTGATCTGGTAGGACATGGCTATAAGGTTGCCATGATTAATGATGCGCCGTTCCCCGGCGGGGAATGTCTATGGCGTGGTTGTATTCCATCCAAAGCCTGGCGAGCTGCAGCAGATCGGATTCGTGATCGCGCCGAAGACGGTCATCTGGGTATCGAAGGCACAAAATCAGCCAAACTCAACTGGAAGAAACTGGAGAAAACGCGCAAGAACGTGCTGGAAACACGCGGGGAAATGGCGCTAAAAACCGATAAAGGCGTCAAAATCGATGTCTTAAATGGCTTTGGGCGGTTTGAAGATAACCACACAGTTATCATAGAAGATATTGGCAAATTCAAAGATCCACATGTTCGCTCTAAACGTAGCGGTTCAGGCAAGAACACCAGGACCATTACCTTCGGTGCCGCCATTGTGGCCACCGGTGCCCCGCCCTTTGTCCCGCCGATCGAAGGGGCCCATGATGGGCTGGAGAGCGGCGGGGTGGTGACTTCAGATACGGTCTGGGGTCTAACGGAAGTTCCCAAGCGTCTGGGTGTTATTGGCGGTGGTGCGATCGGTGTCGAAATGGCACAGATCTTTCAGGATTTTGGTACGAAAGTCGCGTTATTTGAAGGAAAAGAACGAATCCTGGCCGAAGTGGAAAAAGAAGTGGCGACCCAGCTTACGGCGGTCTTAAATGCTGATCCGAGGCTGACCATCGAAACGTCTGCCAAGATCAAGTCGATCAAGGGTGAGCCGGGCAATATGAAGATCAGCTTTGAAGATGCTGAAGGCAAAAGCCGCAATTTCAGCTGCGATTACGTGATCATGGCTACAGGTAAACGTCCGGTGCTCGATGGGCTGGAGCTGGACAAGGCGGGTGTAAAAGCGGAAAACGGTGTCATCGCAGCGGATAATCGTTGCCGCACGTCGGTAGACAATATTTTCGCCGTCGGTGATGTCATCGGTGGGTTAATGCTTGCTCACACAGCAGGCCAACAAGGCCGCGTTGCAGCGATGAATATCGCAGGTGAAGCCGCTCAGTATGATGAAGCCAAAGATTGCGGCGTGATCTTTACTCGCCCTGAGGCGGGTTTTGTCGGTCTCTCAGTGGATCAGGCCAAGGCCCAGGGTATAGATCCGGTTGAGATCAAAGTACCGATGAGTATCGATGCTAAGGCTATGATTAATAACGAAACTCATGGTCTCATCAAGCTTGTTGCCGACAAGGCCAGTCACCGGGTCATCGGGGTCCATTTCCTGGCGGATCATACTGATACCCTGATTGGTGAGGCTGTAATGATGGTATCAGGCAATATGACCCTGGAGCAGGTGGGCAATGCGATTCATCCCCATCCGACCCAGACCGAGCTGTTTGGTGACCTGGCCCGCCGCCTGTCTTCCCGCCTGAAACGCAGTGAGCGGCGCAAGAAATAACTGACTGGCCCCAGCCAATTATTAATTGGAGGGGCCAGATTTCCCATTCTTCCCCCCTATTTAGTGAGTTGGCACAGAATCTGCTTTTTACAGGGCATGATGACGCGTATTGTACTCAAGATGTTGCTGTCGGTTGCCCTGATCCTGCCAGGGGCAGCCGGTTTTGCTGCGCCACCACGATTTTCCACTTATGGTGGTGCGGCGGTTCCCTCCCAGCCTGTATCTCAGGCGTCAGGCGCCTCTGAAGAACCCCAGCAGGCTGCAGCGAGTACATCCGATCAGATAAAGAACGATCCAGTTTCAACAGCGCCTGAAACCCAGCCTGAAATGAAAATTGAATTCATCGATGGCAAGTTGATCAGAACACCGGACGCTGCAAATACTAAACGCACTAATGTTGATGAGACGGCTAAAAATTCTGAATCCACAAATCCATCAGTAGTGGCAACTGAAAATGTACCTGCGCCACCTGCTCAACCCGTTACTCGGGCTGCGAAAAAACGCGGACCGCTGATTCAGCTGGGAAAGCACAAACCGTACATCCCAAAAGAGAAAACCTACAAGACGAATGAAGAGCTGATCACCACATCCGAATATCACGAGTCAGATATCGATAAACTGGGTATCGCTGATACACATCGTTTCGTTCCCGGACTTAACGAGTTCTGGAAGGTGAATACAAGCAAGGTCATGTGTACCATGCAACAGGAAATTCCCGGTTATGGCCATGTCGAGTTTCGTCAGGGAGTCGGACAACCATTAGAGTTTGCCCTGTATGTCACTTATCCACCTGCAGGCATTGGACGTGCGCATATTCGCACTGAGCCGCCTGAGTGGCGACATTACTCACAGGCCAAGGACCTGGGTGTGATCGAAATTGAACCGGGTGATCTGGCCGTAAGTACTTCACCTGACTGGGCAAACCGTCTGTTACTGGAGTTGCGTGAAGGCATGCAACCTGTTATGCGTTACTGGGATGCAGCTGATGCGACCGACAACATGGAAGTCCTGATATCTTCGCTAAACTTTCAGCACAGTCTGAATTTATTTAATCGGTGTCTGGGGCAGGTGCTGCGCTATGATTTCGATGCGGTCAAACGGACTATCGTTCATTTCCATGAAGACAGTTCAAAATTACGCACCAAAGCCATGCGGCAGCTGGATGAAGTGCTGGAGATCCTCAAGGAAGACAACAAGGTCAAGGAAATTGACCTGGAACTGTACACGCATAGTAAAGGCCTGGTGCGTTATAACTTCCGCCTTGCTACCCGTCGTGCTCGTGCAGTACGTGACTACTTCATTAAACGTGGAATCCCGGAAGACAAGATCATAATCAAGATCCATACACACAAGAAAAGTAAACTACAGAGCCTGGGCTACAAGGCATCCGATGTCCATATCGTCCTGCGGCGTAATCAGAAGTCTAAATAGTTTTTCCATAAGTGTATTTCGCCGCCTGTGGGAACGAAAACCACTTTATCGTAATACCCCTTTGGGGTGACTATAACTATCCAGTACATTGATATAGTTAGTCCGCTCGTAGGCCGCGGGGTCGATAGCATGTTGACGACTGACACTGCCGATAAGTTGTCGTACAGATTCATATTCGTGTTCTTCCAGCCAGTCATGTAGTTGCTGCAGGATAGTTTCAATGTACGCCGGGCCATGCTGTAACAGGGCACTGCACATATGGGTGACATCTGCGCCTGCCAGCAGCGCTTTTAGTATATCTTCATGGGTATGCAGACCGCCGGTGACGGCTATCGAACAGTCCAGCTGGTCAAACAGGATCGCGGCCCAGCGGATTCGTAATAACGATTCCTGCGAGGTGGATAACTCCAGCTTTGGTTCTATTTGCAGGGTTTCAAGGTTTACATCTGGCTGGTAGAACCGGTTGAAGATTGCAATGCCTTTTGCCCCATTCTGTGCCAGTTGTCTGGTAAATGGAATCAAAGCACTGAAGTGTGAAGATAGTTTCATAGTGATGGGGATGGAAACGTGTTCACACAATGACTTGAGAATATCTATGTAACGTGCTTCGACATCATGGCTCTGCTCCTGTGCATCTGCAGCCATGTAATAAATATTCAATTCGAGAGCATCTGCTCCGGCCTGCTGCAGATTTTTTCCATATTCGATCCAGCCACCCAGCGTGGTGCCATTCAAGCTGGCGATCACCGGGATGTCCAGTTGTGTTTTGAGCCTGGTTAACTGCTCCAGATATTTTTCCTGATAACTCTGATACTCGTCAGGGACAGGATGAAAACTTTCCGCTTCGCCATGACCGATGGATTGTTGATGAAAGAAACGTTGTAAATGTTCGTCTTCGTAGGAAATCTTTTCTTCAAACAGGGAGTGCATAACCAGAGCAGCGGCACCGGCATCTTCCAGTGCCTGCGCGGTATTCACGTCTTCGCTTAACGGCGAAGCCGATGGCACGATCGGGTTTTTTAACTTCAGGCCAAGGTATTCGGTTGAGAGATCGACCATGATTATGACTCCGTTTCCTGTTTTGTTGTAGTCGCACTAGTAAGATCAGACGTTGCCAGTTTGGCCTTGGTTGCAGCAATGCTCACTGTATCATTCCAGTCCAGGCCAGCGAGTTGCTTGTAATAATGATAGCGATGCGTAACTTCCTGCTGTGCCTGTTTCAAAAAACGTTCGGCATCTTCCGGGTGAGATTGCCAAAGCATGCTAAAGCGTGTCTCGGTTTCTATATATTTTCGATAGGGGATGCTGGGTTCCGCTGAATCCAGGTGCAGGGGATTGTTGCCATCTTGAATACGCCCCGGGTCAAAACGAAACAATGGCCAGTGACCGCTTTTTACTGCCAGGTCCTGCTGGCGATGATTATTTGAAAGATCCACACCGTGGGCAATACAGGGTGAGTAGGCAATAATAATTGAAGGACCATCATGAGCTTCGGCTTCAAGGAAAGCACGTAGTGTCTGGATATCCTTGGCACCATAGGCAACATGGGCCACATACACATTTTCATAGTCCATGGCCAGCAGGGCGAGGTCTTTCTTGGCGGTGGGTTTACCTCCTGAAGAGAATTTTGCCACGGCACCACGCGGTGTCGCCTTGGAAGTCTGACCACCGGTATTAGAGTAGACCTCGGTATCCAGTACCAGAATGTTGACGTTGCGTCCGGATGCCAGTACATGATCCAGCCCACCAAATCCGATATCGTAAGCCCAACCGTCGCCACCGATGATCCAGACACTTTTACGTGTGAGGTTCTCAGCAAGTTGCGTTAGTAACCGAGCCGGTTGGCTATCCAGTCTGGAAAGTTGTTTTTGCAGTTGGTCTATACGAGCACGTTGTGCATAGATTCCGGCTTCATCGGATTCATCTGCAGCCAGTATCTCATCAACCAGTTTTGTATCCAGTTCTGGTTTTAGTGCTAACAGAAGTTCTCGGGCCTGTTCACGATGCTTATCAATCGCAACCCGCATACCCAGACCAAACTCAGCATTGTCCTCGAATAAGGAATTGTTCCAGGCGGGACCACGACCCTGTTTGTTTTTGGTCCAGGGGGTGGTCGGCAGGTTGCCACCGTAAATGGATGAGCAACCTGTGGCATTGGCTACCACCATTCGGTCACCAAACAATTGTGTAGCCAACCGTATATACGGTGTTTCACCACAACCGACGCAGGCACCGGAGAATTCAAACAGGGGTTCAAATACCATCGAGCCCTTGATGGTGGTCGCTTTTAGCTGCGAACGATCATATTCAGGCAGCTGTGTAAAGAATTGCCAGTTAATGCGTTCCTGTTCACGCAGTGGTGGTTGTGGTGCCATATTCAGTGCCTTGCGACTGGCGTTGCTCTTATCGCGTATTGGACAGATATCAGCACATAACCCGCAGCCGGTGCAGTCTTCGGGCGCTACCTGATAAACAATATGCATACCTTGCGGGAAGTCTTTTCCCAGCATGGGATGATGTTTAAAACTGTTAGGCGCATCTTGTAAAGCCGCTTCGGGGACAATCTTGCTACGAATGGCTGCATGTGGACAAACCAGGGGACATTTACCGCACTGGGTACACAGGTCGGCCTCCCAGACGGGAATTTCCAGGGCCAGGTTACGTTTTTCATAGGCTGCCGTACCCAGTGGATAGGTGCCATCGCTGGGAAACAAACTCACCGGGATTTGATCGCCACGTCCGGCAATAATTTCAGCCGTTACCTTGTGTACAAACTCTGGTGCGTCTTTTGGAACCGGTGAAGTAAGTATTGTTTGGCTGGTTACCTGTTTAGGTATAACAACTTCATGTAAACAGGCGAGTGTCTCATCGATTGCTTCGAAATTGAGTTTAACGATACGTTTGCCTTTTTTACCGTAGGTTTTTTCCACGGCTTCCTTAATCGAGGCGATGGCTTGATCACGGGGCAGGATGCCCGAGATAGCAAAGAAACAGGTTTGCATGATGGTATTGATACGTTTACCCATGCCGGTTTTACTGGCAACAGTATAAGCGTCGATAGTATACATTTTGATATTTTTATCGATGATCTGTTGTTGCATGCCGGCAGGCAGGCTGTCCCAGACTTTATCAACAGCCTCGGGGGAATTGAGCAGAAACACAGCCTGCTCAGCAGCTTTATCCAGCATAGGGTAACGTTCGAGGAAGACCGGTTGATGACAGGCGACAAACCTGGCATCGTTATCACCGATTAGATAACTGGAATGTATGGGGTTGGGACCAAAGCGCAAATGTGAAACCGTGACAGCCCCGGCCTTTTTTGAGTCATATACAAAATAACCCTGTGCATGCAGTGATGTGCTCTCGCCGATGATCTTGATGCTGTTCTTGTTAGCGCTGACCGTACCATCACTACCCAGTCCATAGAATACCGCCTGAAAGGTCTCGACATTGGCATCGGTACGAAATTCTGGATCCCATTCCAGACTAGTATGGGTAACATCATCATGGATACCAATTGTAAAATGGTTTTTCGGTTTATCGTTTTTTAATTCATCGAAGATCGCCTTGACCATCGCCGGGTTGAATTCCTTAGACGACAATCCATAGCGCCCGCCGGTAATAATTGGCATGGAACTGAATTGACTCTCACCGTGACAGTGTTGCTGTGCTATTGCCGTCACTACATCTTTATACAGAGGTTCACCATCGGCACCTGGTTCCTTGGTGCGATCCAGGACAGCAATTTTGCGTGTGGTATGGGGTAAGGCAG
>JASFLL010000036.1:0-8545 GCA_050118115.1 Thioalkalispiraceae bacterium | reverse complement strand
TCTCTCTTTCTATATGATGAAGGCAATGGCGGTCGCGCTGCCAGATTCGCCAGCGATGACGCTTGCTGTCGTGCCGTTAGTTGCCATCGTCTTCATCGCGGCACTTGCAGAGGAGATAGGCTGGACGGGTTATGCCACACAACCATTGCTGCAACGTTGGGGCGTGCTGCGCGGGGGCGTGCTGCTCGGATCGGTCTGGGTTGCGTTTCACCTCATTCTGCTCGTCCAGGTCGATCGCACCTGGGAGTGGATTGCGTGGTGGTCCCTGGGGACGCTCTCCCTCAGAACGATAATGTTCTGGCTCTACGCCCATGCCGGGGACAGCGTCTTCGCCGCGACGCTGTTCCACGCCATGATCAACCTGTCGTGGCAGCTCTTCCCCATCCATGGATCGTTTTATGATCCCCGGATATTCAGCCTGGTCACCCTGGTTTTGGGTGTGCTGCTTGTTGTTTCGTTGCCGCTGCTGTCACGCGGTATGCGTAATGCTGCCTGACCTCATCAAATGAGAAAGAGGTTGTCCGTGGGTTCGTTAGAATTTGGCGTCATTGAATTTAGCATAGTGTCCTTGACTATTTAGATCAGCTTCCAGGTGCTCATTGTAAGGCATCGTTCTAGAAATATTATTACCAGCAAAGTCGCGTAAACGAATAATAATTTATTGCGCTTGTCGATTCATTGCAATCACACCCTTCTCGCCATACTGTACGGAAAGAAAAACAATATATTTTATATGGACAAGTGGGTTTTTAAATTGGTAGTGATTTTTTTATAGGTGGATATTACTGCCATGTGCAATCTCTAATTTAATGTAATGACAGAATATACTAAGGAATGTGTGTTTGCAGATTCTCTTTGTGACTATAAATATTATACTATGGATCACTTACCGATAACTTATTGGTATACAACCGGTTAACAGGCTATGTTTATCGGGCGCACCACAGGAATAGCTATAATGAGGTCTCATGTATCGGGTTTAATTCTGCGGACACTGATATTTTTAGTCATTTGGCGGCTTATCACTGACGGTGATCCAGCATCCTGGTGGATTGGACTGCCGGCGGTGGTATTAGCTGTGATCGCAAGCCATTCTTTGCTGCCGAAGACCAGCGTAAACTGGTATGAATTATTTAAATTCATACCCTATTTTTTCATCCGATCACTTGTTGGGGGGATTGATGTTGCTCGGCGTGCATTTCATCAAAAGCTTCCCATTGCTCCGGCATTGATTGAATATCCATTGCGATTACCCACTGGATTTCCGCAAGTCTTTTTCATCAACACGGTCAGCTTGTTACCAGGCACCCTGATCGCCGACTCACACGGAGATACACTTGAAGTACATGTGCTCGATGAAACAAGTGGATTTATCGATGAAATCAGATCGGTTGAACAGAGGGTTGCGAAAATATTTGTTGTCACGTTAGCGGAACGTGATAACGGCTAGGAGCATACTATGAATCGATTCAAAAATATTCTATGCGTTGTCAAACCCGGAGAAACAAGCAAGGCAGCGATTGAACGTGCGGTTAAATTGGCACAGCAAAATCAGGCCAGCTTAACAGTTGTTGACGTGGTACCAAAATTCACAGCCGGCATCAATATGCCAGAAGGTGGCCCGATATCGAACGACTTGCAGACCGCGATTCAACGTGAACATGAAGCAAACCTGAAACCTTTAATCGAATCATATCGCAAGCAAATAAATATCGATTTCAAAATATTATCAGGCGTACTATTTTTGGAAATTATTCGCCAGGTATTACGCGGTAATCATGATTTAGTAATTAAGGTACCGGATACACACGACTGGCTAGAGCGCTTACTGGGTAGTGAAGATATGCACTTGCTACGTAAATGCCCTTGCCCGGTATGGTTGATCAAAACTGAAAAACCGCGAGCTGAACAACGGGTACTGGCTGCAGTCGATGTTGGTGACGATCATGCCAATGAAGAGTGGGAAACGCTGAATAAATTAAACTATCAAATTCTGGAAATGGCCAGTTCACTGGCGATTTCCGATTTTGCTGAATTACATATTGCACATGTTTGGCATGCGGTTGGAGAAAGCGCGATGCGTGGGGCTTTTATGCGGGCACCGGAAGATGAGGTGCTTACCTACGTTGAACAAATACGGCAGCAGCACGAGCAAAAGCTAAACAAGTTGCTGCAGGAACTAAAAGAAAAACTCGGTTCTGAAACATACTCTTATCTTTCAATTAAAAAACACCTGATAAAAGGCTGGGCACGCGAAGAAATCCCCAACCTGGCGAAAGACATCGACGCAGATATTATCGTGATGGGCACCGTTGCACGCACGGGCATACCGGGGGTTTTTATGGGTAATACAGCAGAGACCATTCTTAATCAAATCAATTGCTCAGTGCTTGCCATCAAGCCAGACGGATTCAAAACACCTGTTACATTAGAGGAATGACCAGTTGATTACTCTTTACTATGGATTAGCACTGTTTCTGTTACTGAATCTGGTTGTGGGAATATGGCGTATATTAAAAGGCCCCGGAGCCGCAGATCGGATGCTGGCAGCACAATTATTTGGCACTACTGCTGTTGCAATACTGATTTTATTGGCGCAAGCAACACCTGATCTCGCGCTACTTGATGTTGCATTGGTATTAGCCATCCTGGCCGCAATTACTGCTGTTGCCTTTGTGCAGCATGCCTGGACCAGCAGGAGGACTGATGGCGACCTTGATTGACTACCTTTCATCGCTACTGTTAATTATTGGGGCCATTTTTTTTCTCGCAGGTACATTGGGGTTGTTACGTTTTCCCGATGTCTACACCCGACTCCATGCGCTGACCAAGGCTGATAATGTCGGTTTGGGTTTGGTTGTCTTTGGCCTGGCGATACAGAGCCAGTCATTGGCTATTGCTGGCAAATTGATTTTAATCTGGCTGTTGGTGCTATTAGCCGGTGCCAGTGTTTCCCACCTGGTCGCCAGGTCAGCATTGCGTAAAGGTGTTGCACCATGGAAGCGATAACTTTACTACAGTGGATATTTGATCTACTGCTGGGCGTTAGTTTGTTTTGCCTCGCCTGGTTAGCGCTCGCGACTACCGATCTATTTCGCGCCATTGTCCTGTTTATTGCATTTGGTTTATTACTATCGCTGGTCTGGGTACGCCTGGATGCCCCGGATATCGCGCTGGCTGAGGCAGCCATTGGTGCGGGACTGACGGGTGCGCTGTTGTTGGCAGGTTTTGCAAAAATACAGGTCAATACCCGGGAAGGGAACAGCGATCATCCACCCCCAGCTGGACAGGCGTCCACAGCAAAAACAAGATTCAAACCGTTATCGGCGATTGCCGTTATGCTGCTTGCATTCGTGTTGGGATATTCTGTGCTGTCTCTGCCCAGTGAAAGCGTGGGTTTGGTGCCGGCAGTAAACGCCGAGATCGACAATAGTGGTGTTACCAATCCTGTTACGGCGGTGTTACTCAATTTTCGTGGTTATGACACGTTACTGGAAATGGTGGTTTTACTCGTTGCACTGCTGGCAGTTTGGTCGTTTGATTCCAAACATTCAACGGTTATTGCGAATTCGAGCCCTGTTCTGGACATCATGACCAAACTGTTGGTGCCACTATTAATCGTGGTAGCCGCTTATTTGTTGTGGGTTGGCGCCAAAGCACCTGGTGGTGCCTTCCAGGCCGGTTCGGTGTTGGGTGCCGCAGGTGTATTATTAATATTAACGGGCTGGCGTCTTAAAACCAGCCTTGCGGGTTTTCCGCTTAAACTTGCCCTTGTGATTGGTAACATCACTTTTATTCTTGTTGCATTAATAACCGCGTTTACCGGTGGTTATTTACTACAGTACCCACCTGCACAAGCTGGATTGATAATATTGATAATCGAAACAGCAGCCACTCTTTCAATAGGTATTACACTTGCTGCCCTGTTTTTGGGTGCGAAACCAGGCGAGAAGGAAAAACAATGACTGCGATAAACTTGTATGCACTTGTTGGAATAGGGCTGTTCTGTCTTGGTTTGTACGCGTTGATTGTACATGCCCATCTTTTACGTAAAATCATGGCGCTTAACATCATGGGTAGCGGTGTATTTCTGATATTGGTCGCCCTGGCAAAGCGTATTGGCGGCGATACACCCGATCCTGTGCCACATGCGATGGTCATCACTGGCATTGTGGTTGCGGTCTCTGCCACGGCACTGGCATTAATCCTCATGTTAAAGTTACTTTCCACTTCGGGTCGCACTGAACTACCAGATTCAGAACCAAAAGAGTAACGCAAATGCCAGAAATATTCATGGATGTACCCTGGTCTGTTCTACTTGTTCTGTTACCTTTGATCGGTGGCATCGCCTGTTTTTTATTTCCGAAGGCAATAAAAATACTGGGAATATTATCGGTATCCAGTATTGTCCTGGCTGTTATCGGTCTCGCCATGCAGATACAGACACACGGCGTTCTGCGTTATCCTGTTGGGGGATGGGGGGCGCCACTTGGCATCGAATTGTATGCTGATGGCCTGAGCCTGTTGATGCTGGCAATGACGGCTATCGTAGCGCTTGCTGTGAGCATATATTCAAGCGGTTATTTTAATGACCAACAACAACAACGATTTTGGCCACTGTGGTTATTTTTGTTGGCAGCATTGAATGCATTATTTTTATCCGCTGATATCTTTAATCTCTATGTCACGCTTGAGTTGATGGGTTTATCCGCTGTGGCACTGGCGGCATTGAGTGGCGCAAGCGCCGCGCTTGGTGGTGCCATGCGTTATTTGTTTGCCACGCTGTTAGGCTCATTGCTGTATCTGTTGGGCGTCGCATTGTTCTATCATGGTTATGCGACGGTCGATATTGCCAGACTTGGTGAGCAAGTAACCCCAACGGCAATTGTATGGACAGCAACCGGGTTCATCACCGCAGGCCTGGCTCTAAAGACAGCATTATTTCCATTACATTTCTGGTTACCACCCGCCCATGCCAGTGCGCCTGCACCGGTAAGTGCTGTTCTGTCGGCATTGGTCGTCAAGGCGTCATTTTATATTCTATTGCGATTGTGGCTGGAGATCTTTGGGTCGGGCAGTGAAGCTGCAGAGATATTGCTTGGCCTGTTGGGTGCCATGGCCATTCTTTGGGGATCAATTCAGGCCTTGCGACAGACCCGTGTCAAGTTGTTGGTCGCTTACTCAACAGTGGCACAGATTGGTTATCTGTTTCTGGCATTTCCTTTGGCCTCCACAGCGGGCATTAATCCCTGGCACGCCGTTGCTTATTTAGCACTTTCTCATGCACTGGCAAAGGCGGCTATGTTTATGGCTGCAGGCAATCTACAGCGATTTGGTGGGCACGACCGCATTATTGATCTAGACCGGGTGGTTCAACGCTTACCATTGACGGTAGCCGCCTTCGCCTTAGCCGGTGTCAGCATTATGGGCTTACCACCCAGTGGTGGTTTTATTGGAAAATGGTTGCTGTTACAAGCGGCTCTGACTCAGGGGCGCTGGGAGTTGGCAGGGGTGATGATAATTGGCGGCGTGTTAGCGGCCGGGTATGTGTTCAAGGTTCTCGGCCGTGCCTTCACTCAAGCTGAAGTATCGCATGAAGCCAAGACAGTGCCTGCCAGTATGGAATGGACAGCCTTATTGCTCGCAGGGACTGCCATTGTTATTGGTTTTACAGCAACGGACATCTTTACCTTGATCGAAATCGGAATGCCATTTGGACATGTTGAGGTAAAACCATGAACTGGAATGAATGGCTGCCACTACTGGTTGTTATCAGTTCGTTAGTGCCGGGATTGGTAATCTTCCTATTACCTGAAAACAGTATTCGTTTGCGCACCACGCTAAATATCTTTGGTGCAGTCGTCAAACTTGCTTTTGTTGTCTGGATGCTATGGGGCGTCTACAACCAGGCTCATTTTGAAACACGTTTGACATTGTTACAAGATCTGGATTTAGTGTTGCGTGCTGGGCCATTGGCATTAATTTTTGTCACCCTGTCGTCGTTACTCTGGCTGGTGACGACCGTCTATGCCATTGGCTATCTTGAACACTCACCACACCGCAGTCGATTTTTTGGTTTTTTCAGTCTCTGTGTGACGTCTACGGTGGGTGTTGCGCTATCAGGCAACATGATCACGTTTTTGCTGTTCTATGAACTGTTGACGTTATCAACCTATCCACTCGTTGTTCATCGAGGGACCGAAGAAGCACGTCGCGCCGGGCAAACCTATCTTGTTTACACTATTGTCGGTGGTGCAATGTTGTTGCTGGGAACCGTATGGCTTTATAGTTTGACAGGTACGCTTGAGTTTACCCCAAGGGGATTTATTCAGGCCGTTACTGAAGAACACCCAACCTCTCTAATCCTTATTTTTATATTACTGATTGCCGGTTTCGGTGTGAAAGCCGCCCTGTTTCCATTGCATGGTTGGTTACCAAAGGCGATGGTCGCGCCTGCACCTGTCAGCGCCTTGTTGCATGCAGTAGCTGTGGTTAAAGCCGGTGCTTTTGGCATCATTCGTGTCGTCTATGATGTATTCGGTGTTGAGTCTGCTGCCAAATTAGGTGTAACTGCGCCACTGGCATGGCTGGCGGCTTTCACCATCATTTATGGTTCGATACGTGCGTTATTTCAAGATGATTTAAAACGAAGACTCGCATTCTCTACCGTCAGCCAGGTTTCCTATATCGCCCTGGGCGTGGCCATCGCTGGTCCCATTGCTACCGTTGGTGGTGTAGTGCATCTGGTGCATCAGGGCATCATGAAAATCACCTTATTCTTTTGTGCCGGTAATCTGGCCGAGACGCTTGGGATTCACAAGATCAGTGAAATGAATGGGGTTGGCAGGCGTATGCCATGGACCATGGCCGCCTTTACGATTGGTGCCTTTGGAATGATCGGCGCACCGCCGATTGCGGGCTTCGTCAGCAAATGGTACCTGGGATTAGGGGCATTGGAAGCGGATCAGGGATGGGTAGTCTTAGTCCTGGCGGGCAGTAGTTTGCTGAATGCCGCGTATTTCCTGCCGATTCTGCACCGAGCCTGGTTCCGCAAACCACCAGCTTCGTGGCCGCATGAACACGATTTCGGCAACAACAAAGAGACCGCATGGGCGCTGCTATTGCCGCCAGTGTTTACTGCTGGATTAGCCCTGGCAGTTGGCCTATTGGCACTGGCGCCATTCAGTCCGCTTGAGTGGGCACAACTGATAGCCAAACGGGAATTTTACCAACCATGATTATTGATGGTTACAGCATTTTATTATTTGTGGTGGTCACCTGGCCTTTGCTATTGGCGTTTCCAGCTGTACATAAATGGTTACCCTTAGCACGTTACATGTTATTAATACCTGTGATATTACTTGTACTGATTCCAGGCGAGATAACGGTCACTCCTGCCTGGTTATTATTTGGGGCTGGGTTTGAGTTAGATAACAATAACCGTTGGCTCCTGGTCATGGCGATTGTTATCTGGTTTGCTGCGGCAGCCACTTTCAAAAACATTAACAATAAGCAAATAGGTGATACAACATTTTCATTCTTTTCACTTACGCTTGCAGGCCATTTTGGAACCATACTCTCGGCAGATATCGTCAGTTTCTTTTGTTGTTCAACACTGATGGGCTACGGGTTTTATGGCTTACTGCAGAGGCAGGATAATAAAGCTTCTATCTGGGCCGGGCGTTTTTATATTAGCTTTCTGATCATTGCTGACCTGTTATTGTTTGAAAGTATACTGCTGGCAGCCCATGGCACTGATAAGCTCCACTATACTTTCCTGCATAAAGCGATTCTGGATGGAGCCATTCCGATTGCCTATGTCTGGCTGGTAAGTATCGCATTTATTATAAAAGCTGGTATATGGCCAGCACACATCTGGCTTACCACCAGCTTTAATTCGGCGGCACGACCTGCTTATCTTTTATTAGGTGGCGTCCCGGTAGTGATGGGACTACTCGGATTAATTCGTTGGATACCTGCAGGGGAAAAGCTTGTCTCCGAATGGGGGATATATTTCCAGGTGTTAGGTGTTATCACGGTCCTTTACGCACTGATACAGCTTATCAATAAGGGCTATCAAAGCATGTTGCCTGCGTTGGTCACGCTTTTGATGACAGGATTGTTCATAGCTGGGCTGGGTACTGCGATGGCCAAACCGGAAATGTGGAGCGCTTATCATTATCTGGCATATCCATTTTTGGCGTTATTGGGTGTCATCTCAGCGATACTTTGTTTTATGCAGGACAACCAACCGCAGACTGAGGTCACCTTGCTGAAAAGATTAATTGAACGTGGACTTCGAATGATGAACAGATTACAAAATGCCAATCTATCATCAATTGGAAAATATTTTGGATTAAAGGCTTACACACGTATCACAAGTACACAAAGTACCAGTGAGATTGATTCTGCTCAAAGACCAGGACTTATTGATGCAATCGAAAGCCAGATACGCTCCTGGCCAGTGATAATTACTATCCTTGCGATATTTTTGCTTGTGATTATTTTGTTAGCATCGTTAGCAGCATAGTTCATCATACGTAAC
>JASFLL010000035.1:0-8604 GCA_050118115.1 Thioalkalispiraceae bacterium | reverse complement strand
ACCACGCAGTGTTTCAAGTTCAGATAATTGCTGGCGCATTTCATCGCGCTTAGTCTGGTTGCTTAAAAGTTCAACGAGTAACTTACTGATTTTTTCAGGTTTCGCATCGTGTTGGATGAATTCTGGTGCAATACGTTTATTGGCAACAATATTACATAATCCTATATGCTTAATTTTAACCATATGCTTAACGATCGTATACGTCAGCCAGGCTACTTTATTGATAATCACCATAGGTGTTTTTAATAAAGCTATTTCAAGGGTTACTGTGCCAGAAACAGTCAAAACAGCATCACAGCAACTTATTACATCATATGTGCGGTTCTTGATCAGTTTGATATTAAGCGATGAAAATTGCTCTAACACAGGTTTTATTTCAGACTCATCAAGTGTGTCAGCCAGAGGTAGAATAAACTGGGTATCGTTTATCCTGGCTTTGGTGAGCTCTGCTGTTTCAAGAATTATCCTGATAAGGCGTTTTATTTCACTGCGTCGACTGCCAGGCAATAAACCAAGAACAGGTCTGGCAGGATCCAGGCCAAACTCTTCCAGTAATGTGTTTTTGTCTTCACTGGGTTTGACTTCGTTAACCAGGGGATGACCGACAAATTTCACTGGCACGTTATGTTTTAAATAAAAGTCCTCTTCGAAGCGAAAGACAACGGCCATCATATCGACCAGGCGTTTTATCTTTTTTACCCGGTATTGTCGCCATGCCCAGATTTGCGGGCTGATATAAAAAAGAACTTTGACACCATGTTGTTTGGCATGTTTAGCCAGACGTAAATTGAATTCGGGATAGTCCACCAGCACAAGCAAATCTGGTGGAGATTGAGTAATGGATTCGCGCATCTGGTTGAGAGCACCAAAAATGACTTTACGATGGGCCCAGATCTCGACCAGACCAACAACCGCCATATCCCGTGAATCAACCAGCACTTCAGCACCTGCGGCCCGCATATTGTCACCGCCAATTCCATAGAACTGTATAGAAGAATCTTTTTGCCTGGTGCTTTTAATTAGTTTGCCGGCATGTAAATCGCCCGAGGCTTCGCCAGCTATGATCATGACACGTTTCAAGATGAATCCCTAAAAAACGCTTTTTATCGTCGAAGTAATCTGTTCAATCTGCTTGTCGGTTATCTCCGGGAATATCGGTAATGACATACATTCACTGGCAATACGTTCGGATACAGGCAGAGAAATATCTTTGTAGTCATTGATAAATACGTTTTGCTTATGTAATGGGATAGGGTAGTAGACTGCACATGCGATATCTTTCTCATTCAGGGCCTTCATGATCTGATCGCGCTTTGGTGAAAGCAATGTATATTGATGATAAACGTGGTTGCCAATTTTGTCTTCAAAAGGAGGGGTGGCTATTTCTTTCAGTGCTTCAGAGTATTTCTGTGCAGCAGCATATCGATTCTGGTTGTATTGCTCGATGTTTCTTAACTTGATTCTCAGGATTGCGGCCTGAACTTCATCCAGGCGACTGTTGTAACCAATGACGTCATGGTGGTAACGCTTACTGCTGCCATGGTTACGATAAATACGGATTTGTTCAGCGATATCATTGTCATTGGTAGTAACCATGCCCCCGTCGCCATAACAGCCCAGGTTCTTACTTGGAAAAAAACTATGGCAACCAGCCAGGCCAATACCACCTGTTGCCTGGCCCTGAATCTTCGCACCGTAAGATTGTGCACAGTCTTCAATAACCAGCAGGTTATGTTTATCTGCAATTGCTATGATGGCATTCATATCCGCAGGCTGACCAAAAATATGTACAGGTAATATCGCTTTGGTTTTATCGTTGATTGCATCTTCAATCAAACCAGGTTCGAGATTAAATGTTTGTGGATCAATATCGACAAAAACGGGTATTGCGCCAACATAGCGAATGGCCTCGGCCGTTGCGATAAATGTGAAAGTAGAAGTGATTACCTCGTCACCTTCACCAATTCCGGCTGCCAATAAAGCAAGATGAAGTGCATCTGTTCCAGATGCGCAACTTAATGCGTGCTTGACTTGCAGGTTTGCCGCAACTTCTTTCTCGAATTCCTGAACATTTGGGCCAAGAATGAACTGCGTATTTTCAAGAACTTCAAGGAGTGCTGCATCAATTTCAGCTTTCAGGTTATGGTATTGGGTTTTTAAATCCACCATTGGGATCATGGTTCATTCCTTATTTTGATGACAATAAACGTGTGATTTCAATTGCAGTAGCAAGGGCGCGTGCACCAGCTTCGCCACTCACTTTCGGTTGTTTATTATGTTGTATGCAATCCAGAAATGATTCGATTTCCGCCTTGAGGGCATCTCCCTGTTCAAAGGCCAGTTCCTGGCTGTCAATATTGGCAACACCGGGAAATTGCTCGCTATCGCCTTTACGGTGAATACCGACTTTCTTGTTTTGAAAGTCGACAGATATATATGCATCATGCTGGAAGATACGCATTTTTCGTTCGCTTTTCATCCCGGCGCGGCTTGCAGTAACGTTGGCTACACAACCATTACTGAATTTTAAGTGCGCGTTAGCAATGTCAACATCATCTGAGAGAACGGCAACACCTTTTGCATCGATATCTGATACATCTGCGCCGACGATATCAAGAATAATATCAATATCATGAATCATGAGATCGAGTATCACGTTGACATCGGCACCACGTGGATTGAAAGGTGCAACACGGTGTGACTCGATAAACAGGGGTTCCTTGAGAGTGTCTTCCAGGGCCAGAATGGCAGGATTAAAGCGTTCAAGATGGCCAATCTGTAGTACACAATTGTTTTGTTTGGCCAGGCTGATTAGCTCTTCTGCCTCTGCGACTGTCGTGGTCATGGGTTTTTCCAGCAGGACATGCTTCCCGGCCTGCAGGCACTGTTTGGCAATTTCATGATGCAGCTGTGTCGGCACGACAATACTGACAGCATCGATGTCGGTCAGCAGGTCGGCCAGCGTGTTGATGGCCTGGACGCCAAGATCATTCGCAACGGCTGTGGCTGCCTCGGTATTGTTATCACAGACCGCGATCAGTTCTGATTGTGGAAGTTCGGCGTATTTTTGAGCATGGAATTTTCCAAGGTAGCCGACGCCAATCACGGCAGATTTAATAGAACCCATGGATGTCTCTTTGTTGACTGTGAGGCTGGCATTTTAAAGCTTATGAGTTAGCTTTGCGAGTCAGTAATTTAACTGATAAGCTGGATAAAATAACAAATAATCTAAGATTGGCAGAGAATGAACTCAGTTTCAGTCGCACGTGTTGCAGGGGTTGATGAAGTGGGGCGAGGTCCGCTTGCCGGTCCAGTGGTCGCAGCTGCCGTTATTCTTGATCCGGAGCGCCCCATAACCGGCCTGGCTGACTCCAAGACACTTTCCGAAAAAATGCGCCTGCAACTGGATGAAGAGATTAAAACATCAGCACTGGCCTGGGCGATCGGTCGGGCCGAGGTGGAAGAAATAGACCAGATCAATATCCTGCAAGCGAGTCTGCTGGCAATGCGGCGTGCAGTCCTGTCGTTGGTTCCTCAGCCTGAATATGCACTAATTGATGGTAATCGCTGTCCGGATATACCCTGTCGTTGTGAGGCAATTATCAAAGGGGATCAAACAGTCGAGGCTATCAGTGCGGCCTCAATCATTGCCAAAGTTGCTCGAGATCTGGAAATGGTGGAAATGGATAGTCTTTATCCAGGTTATGGGTTCCTAAGCCATAAAGGTTATCCGACCAAAGCCCATCTGGCGTCGCTCCAGCAATTCGGGATCACGCCCATCCACCGAAAGACCTTTGGGCCGGTGAAAAAGATTCTTGCGGATATTGATAGAGCTATTTAAAGTAGATTACGAAGTATTACATGCCTTGAGGTTTGGATGTTTTATCCATTGATTCTACGACTTGATATCAGCGGGCAGCCTGTGAAATGGATACCCTGGCAGGAGGCCGTAGGGATTTATGCCCGGGATATGGTGGCCTGGACAGCAGGTGACCAGGTTTTTTCACTCAGGGGAGGCACTTCCAGGCTAACCGGTCAGCAAAGTATTGTTCATGTCAATTCTATCGTCGCGGTCAGGGGCGAAAATAAACAGGTGCATAAACGCCAGGTCCCACCACTGACCAACCGCGAGCTGTTTCGACGTGATGAGCATGTCTGCCTTTATTGTGGCCGGGATTACAAACAACACATTTCCGAGCTGACCCGGGACCATGTTGTGCCGATTTCACGCGGGGGCAGGGACCATTGGTCAAATGTTGTCACTGCCTGTCGACGCTGTAATACCCACAAAGGTGGGCAAACACCCGAGCAGGCCAGGATGCCATTATTGGCGATTCCCTATGTTCCCAATTTAGCGGAATACCTGTTTTTACGTAATCGTCGCATTCTTGCCGATCAGATGGAATTCCTGAAGTCACAATTCCGTGATATCGACCGGCAATGGAAAATCTAAGCTGCCGTTGAAGCTAGCAACTTGTTGATTTAGAAAGTCTTCCAATTCATATCACAATTCTCGTCTGTCAAGTCTTGCTCGGTGCAGGGTAGCTTTGTAAAGTGCTGGCATGTCGCAGACGTTTGTACACTTACACCTCCACACAGAATATTCCCTGGTCGATGGTCTGATACGTATTAGACCGCTTGCGTCTGCGGTTGCCCAGGCGGGCATGCCGGCTGTCGCCGTGACGGATCAGTGCAATATGTTTGCAATGGTCAAGTTTTATCGGGCCACGATAGCAGCGGGTGTCAAACCCATCATGGGTGTGGACCTTTGGGTTCAGGATCACGATATTTCTCAGCCTCCGCGCCGGCTTGTATTGCTATGCCAGGATATGACCGGTTATCACAACCTTACTGAACTGATCTCACGATCGTATCTGGAAGGACAGCACCAGGGACGAGCCATTATCCAGAAAGAGTGGCTGGTCGGTAATAGCGATGGTCTTATTGCGTTATGTGGCGGCCGTGAAGGTGTGCTCGGACCACTATTGATCAATGACAAAATGGATCTGGCTCGGGAACAGTGTGAGTTCTGGAAACAACAGTTCCCCGATCGATTCTACCTGGAATTACAACGTACCGGCCGTGATCAGGAAGCCAAACACGTCCAGCAGGCAGTAGAACTGGCCATTGCTGAACAACTCCCGGTGGTGGCGACCAATGATGTCCACTTTTTAACCCGCGATGATTACGAAGCACATGAAGCACGGGTCTGTATCAATGAAGGGCGTGTGCTTGATGATAGCAGACGTCCTCGTCGCCATAGCGACCAGCAATACTTACGTTCCCCTGAAGAAATGATCGAATTATTTCAGGATATCCCTGAAGCAATCGAAAACACGGTTGAAATCGCCAGGCGATGTAACCTTGAACTGACACTTGGTAAGAATGTGCTTCCGGATTATCCGGTTCCCGAAGGTGTGACGATTGAAGAATTCCTGGCGCAGGAATCACGCAAAGGGCTGGAGGCGCGTTTAGAAGTTATCGTACCTGACGGCGATAAAAGTAAACGAAAGATTTACTACGATCGCCTTGACCTGGAGCTCGATGTTATTAACAAAATGGGATTCCCCGGTTATTTCTTAATTGTTGCCGACTTCATTCGTTGGGCAAAGGAAAATGCGATACCGGTCGGGCCCGGACGAGGTTCGGGTGCCGGTTCGTTAGTTGCATATGCACTAACGATTACTGATCTTGATCCCATTCAGTACGATTTACTTTTCGAACGCTTTCTTAACCCTGAACGTGTTTCCATGCCAGACTTTGATATCGACTTCTGTATGGAAAATCGGGATCGGGTTATCGACTATGTTGCGCAGCGATATGGCCGCGAAAAAGTTTCACAGATCATTACCTACGGCAGTATGGCCGCCAAGGCGGTGGTGCGGGATGTAGGCCGTGTTCTGGGCCACCCTTATGGGTTCGTTGATCGCATTGCCAAGCTGATCCCATTTGAAATCGGTATTACCTTAGACAAAGCGCTGGAGCAGGAAGAAGCGTTTAAAGAACTTTATGAACAGGATGAGGAAGTCCATGGATTAATCGACCTGGCCAAGCGCCTGGAAGGTCTGGCCCGTAACGCGGGTAAGCATGCGGGTGGGGTGGTCATCGCACCTTCGAAACTCACGGACTTCACACCGCTTTATTGTGAACAGGGTGGCACCAGTATTGTTACTCAGTTTGATAAAGATGATGTGGAAGCGGTTGGCCTGGTCAAGTTTGACTTTCTTGGTCTGCGCACCTTAACCATTATTGACTGGGCCGTACAAAATGTTAAGCGACGTGCCATTAGCGATGAAGAGAAGAATCTTGATATCAATTTCATCGAAATGCAGGATGAGGCCACGTTTAAACTTCTGAAGGAATGTGCGACGACCGCGGTATTCCAGCTGGAATCCCGTGGTATGAAAGATCTGATCAAACGCTTGCAGCCCGACAATTTTGAAGACATCGTGGCGCTGGTCGCTCTGTTCCGACCCGGTCCCTTGCAATCAGGGATGGTGGATGACTTTATTGATCGAAAACATGGTCGAGCCAAGGTTGTATATCCACATCCTGATCTGGAGCCGATCCTACAACCGACTTATGGTGTCATTTTGTATCAGGAACAGGTGATGCAAATCGCGCAAGTGCTTGCCGGTTATACCCTGGGCGGTGCAGACCTGTTACGTCGCGCCATGGGTAAGAAAAAGCCTGAAGAAATGGCCAAACAACGTAGCATCTTTGTCGAGGGAGCTACTGCACGCGGTGTTGAAGCCAAAACGGCGACTTACATCTTCGATCTTATGGAAAAATTTGCCGGTTACGGATTTAACAAGTCGCATTCAGCAGCGTATGCGCTGGTCTCATACCAGACGGCCTGGTTGAAGGCGCATTATCCCTCCGCGTTTATGGCGGCTGTACTATCAGCAGATATGGATAATACCGACAAAGTTGTCAGCTTGATTGACGAATGCCGGGATTTAGATTTAACCGTCGAACCGCCTAATATAAATATCTGCGAACACCAGTTTACGGTTCAGGATGACCAAACGGTTGTGTATGGTCTGGGCGCCATCAAAGGTGTGGGTGAGTCCGCTATTGAAAACGTCATTCAGGAACGCGAACAAAACGGCCCGTTTGATGATCTGTTTAATTTTTGTCAGCGTATCGATTCGCGCAAGGTAAATCGTCGTACCCTGGAGGCATTGATCATGGCCGGTGCTCTAGATGTTTTTGCCCAGTCTCGTTCCACGCTGATGGCCTCACTGCCTGCCGCGATGCAAATCGCAGAGCAATATGCACGTAACCGTGATCTTGGTCAAACGGATATGTTTGGCATGGTCGACAAGGTACAAACCGGGCCGGGTAGTTATCACGAAATGCCTGAGTGGGATGACGAACAGCGGCTTGCCTGTGAAAAACAGACCCTGGGCCTTTATTTAACCGGCCACCCGATTGAACGCTATGAGCCGGAACTGACACAATTTACCAGTGCAAGGATTGTTGATCTCAAGCCGACCTATGACCAGTCAGTCATCGTTGCCGGTCTGATAATCGCAATCCGGACCATGAACACCCGTCGTGGCGACAAAATGGCCTTTATCACCATCGATGACCGCAGTGCCCGCATCGAACTGGCCGTTTTCTCGGAGGCCTACCAGCGTTATCAGGATATGCTCAGTAAGGACAAACTCATTGTCGTGGAGGGGGAAGTCAGTGTTGATGACTATTCCGGTGGTTATCGTATGAGTGCCCGCTCAATATACGATATTGAGCAGGCCCGAGCCCATTTTGCCAAACGTCTCAAGGTCCATGTGAACGAGAAACGGGCCTCAAATGGCTTTATTCCGGCTCTCCAGCACATCCTTCAGCCCTTTTGCCAGGGGCAGTGCCCCGTTGTCATTGACTATCAGTCAGAGGCGGCCCGGGTTGACCTGCCTCTGGGCCAGGAATGGATGGTGCACCCCTCCGATGAGCTGCTACACCGGCTGCGGGAACTGGCCGGAGATCAAGACGTCGAGATCGTCTACTGATATAATTAACCCTAATTATTTAGCAATAACAGGAACATAAAATGAATCTGAATTTCCTTGATTTCGAGCAGCCGATTGCAGAGCTGGAGGCAAAGATTGAGGAGCTGCGTTATGTTGGCTCTGATAACGAGATCAATATCAGCGAGGAAATTACCCGGCTTCAGACAAAAAGTCGTGATTTGACCAAATCTATCTTTAGCGGTTTGAAGGCAGCGCAGATAGCCCAGTTGGCACGTCATCCGCAACGTCCATATTTTATGGATTATATCGAGCGTATCTTCGAAGACTTTGAGGAACTGCATGGTGATCGTGCCTATGCCGATGATAAAGCAATCGTTGGTGGGATGGCGCGCATCGATGGTAATCCCGTGATGATCATCGGACAGCAGAAGGGCAGAGATACCAAGGAGAAAGTGCAAAGAAATTTTGGTATGCCGCGACCGGAAGGTTATCGCAAGGCATTACGCCTCATGGAAATGGCAGAAAAATTTAAATTACCATTGATGACATTTATTGATACACCGGGGGCGTATCCCGGCGTAGGTGCTGAAGAGCGTGGTCAAAGTGAATCTATTGCAAGAAATTTGTACGT
>JASFLL010000034.1:0-8662 GCA_050118115.1 Thioalkalispiraceae bacterium | reverse complement strand
AGAAAATTTTTACCTGATTCAGTATAAACTGATGAGAGGGGCAACAAAACCACAGCCTTGACAAGTATATTTTATTCCAGTTTCATGATATTGATCAAAGACTCATGCCTGAATTACATGATAATGATAAATAATATATGGAGTAATAATTATGCTGAAACTGAGTCGACTATTTATCTCTCTGATCGTACTTTCCGCCAGTCTTGCTTTTACTGCCTGTGGCGGTGGTAGTGCAGAGGGTACAGGCACGATCCAGGTTGGTGTTACGGATGCCCCGATCGACAATGCCGATGCTGTTATTATCTTTTTTAATGAAGCGACATTACACGGACCGAATGGTGATATTCACATCAAGGTTTATGATCCAGACACGGGACTACTAGGGCGTAGCATTGACCTGCTTCAATTACAGGGTGGTATGTGGACTGGATTGTTTGATGATGTAGTAGTCGCGGGCCACTACAGCTGGATACGTCTCAACCTGGATTTATCCAGGTCTTATATTCAAATAGGCGGTGAACCATATGCCTTAAGGTGTACCAGTTGTGAAAATAGCTCATTTCGTCTGAACCGTAGTTTTGACGTTGCAACTGATGGTGTAATGAGCCTGATGCTCGATTTCGATTTGCGTAAATCGATTACCGACCCAACCTCCGGTGCAGATTATATTCTCCGACCAACGGTACGTGTGGTAGAAACTGCTGCAAGTGGGGATGTCATGGGCGAGATCGATCAGCAATTAATTACAGACCTTGGTGGTTATAGTGGTTGTAGTGTCTATGCTTTTACGGGTAATGATGCCGTAGCGGATGACATTTATATTCCGGTTAATATGATTGTCCCTGAAGGACAAAATAATCCCGTCAGTACGGCCAGAGTTATGTATGACAATAATATCTATTATTATACCTTATCGTATTTGCCAGCAGGAGAGTATACCCTTGCCCTGACCTGCGATGCTGATATGGATAGCGCCTCAACTGATGACGTGCTGATGTTCAGTACGCCGATAAATGTAACGGTCATAGCGGGCGATACCAGTAATGGTGATATGAGCGCTGACGTAACCGTTCCCTGAAACACAGGGATATCACAAGCATTGAACGCCCGCATTTAGCGGGCTTTTTTTTGCTAACTTTATATATAAATATTTCTACAGACGATTAGTATCATTGGTTGGGTTTCTTAATATTACTGCTAATTTACGCTACTTGATATTCATCCCATTTCTTTATTAATTTCCAGGAACTTCTTTTGATAAGGACTGCCAGATGTAACATCTGTTTCGTTTTAATTAATAAGGAGACACAACACTTAATAAAAGGAGGTGTATCATGGCGACATCCCAAAGCAAACCCCACGTCGTTATACTTGGTGGTAACTTTGCCGGTCTTGGTAGTGCCCAGAAAATTCGTGAATATGCCGGTGACAGTGTCGATATAACTGTGGTCGACAAAAAATCCAGCCTGTTATTTGTTCCAAACATTCCTGCTGAAGTTTTTGCCAATCATGATCCATCATTAAGTATGTTTATGGATATTATTAAACCGCTGGATAAAGATCATATTCGTTTTCTCCAGGCCGAAGTGACGGCCATCGACCCGGATACACGGCGTGTCGATTATATTCCTTCGGAACGACCAGGATCAGCAGGTCATTCCATATCATATGATTATCTCGTGATAGCCATTGGTAGCAGGCTTGCCTATGACAAAATTGAAGGCTTTGCCGAATATGGTGATACTCTGTCAGATACATTTCATGGTAATAAGCTACGTCGTTATCTGCACGAACAATACAGGGGTGGTCCAATTGCGATTGGTTCAGCTCGTTTTCACCAGGGCGATGGCGCCCAGGGGCTGGAACCTTATCCTGGTGGTTCTATACCTGTCGCCGAGGCCGCCTGTGAAGGTCCCCCAGTTGAGACCATGTTAGCCGCGGCAACCTGGTTAAAGGAGCAGAAAAAAGGTGGACCGGAAAAAATTACAGTGTTCACCCCAGCAGAAATCATTGCGGAAGACGCCGGTGAGACCGTGGTTAATCAGTTACTTGAAATTGCCAGTAATATGGGCTTTGGGTATATCAACAAGACTTATGATATTTCACGACTAACTCAGGATGGTATAGAGTTTTCAAATGGTGAATCACTGGAGGCGGAAGTAAAGATCATTTTCCCTGACTGGGTCGCACATGATTTTCTACATGGATTGCCTATCAGTGACAATATGGGCTTTATTAAAACCAGTCTGTTAATGCGAAATCCTGACTATCCGGAAGTGTTTGCGGCTGGTGATGCTGCCGCAGTGACCGTGCCCAAGCTTGGTGCCATCGGTCACCAACAGTGTGAGATTGTAGGTCGGCAGATTGCCAAAGACATGGGCAGACTCAGTGCTGACAGGGCTGATGAGCATCTGCAACCACTGGTACTTTGTATTGGTGACATGGGTGCCAACCAGGCATTCTATATTCGTTCCAATAGCTGGTATGGAGGAAATGATGCCATCCTGAAAATGGGCCATGTGCCATACATGTTAAAGATGCAGTATAAAACTTTATTTTTCCGGCGGCATGGGAAAGTGCCCAATTGGGGCATCGGCTTTGCTGAGGTAATGACTGAGAAATTATTTGGCTGAGTTTAGCTGTTACTATCTGAATGTTCCGTGAGCAAATGCTTAAGGTCGTGGCTTATCGCCACGACCGAGTCATCCGGACGAATCATCAGACGAACATCACCTCTGCGATCGAAGACATAAACAGCACTACTGTGGGAGACCGTATATTCGCCTTCATCATCGGGTTTGTCGTATCCGTAGGTTACCCGATAGCGTTTGGTTAGTTTGCGTAAGGCTTCCTGATTACCGCGCAAGCCAACTACCTGAGGACCAAAAAACTCAGTGTAACTTTTGAGCTCACTCAGTGTGTCCCGATCAGGATCAACACTGACAAACAGAACCTGTACCTGGCTGGCTAACTGACCAAGGGGAGCCAGCGCATTTTGCAGGTGCTTTAATGTAGTCGGGCAGATATCTGGACAGTGCATATAGCCAAAATAGAGTAACAGGATCTTGCCGCGGTAGTCTTCGGCCGTGACAGCTTTATTGCGATTGGCTTCTGTCAGATGAAAGGCGAGTGTCGGCATCAGGCCAGAAATATCCTTGGTTGACCATGCATTCTTATTTTGCCCACACCCAGAGAAAATCAGGCACAGGCTAAAGAACAGGAACAAATATCTGGGTGATTTATGTTTAAGTCTTGTCATGTGCTTAAATAACTAATTATTGCCCTGTGCGCTTGTAGCCAGTTTATTTAGATGCTCACTTTGCCGCATCCACATCCGAATAACCAGCAGAATAGCCAGCACACTCATCATTGCCGCCGGTATCCAGGTGGTCAGGCCACCCAGGACCTGGTCGGTGTGTGCACTGATTGGCCAGGCACGGCCACAGACACTGTAGACATCATATAAATCCGTTTGGCTTAACGCGATATGAGCACCCAGAATAATTTGAACGACCATGACCGCCCAGAGTAATAGAATTCTGATTGGATAGCGTAGTGTACGATGTTCGTGGGGCATGCGTGGATCCAGCATTAACCACCAGAATAACAACCCGTCGAGTAACATACTCCAGTTCATCAATTTGTAACGTGGCTCACTAAGCATGGCCTCAAAGTGCACGGATGGTATCAGCCATATATAAATCAGACCAACAAACAGGAGTGGTGCGACCACCGGGTTCTGTAAAAAACGATAGGTGCCACGTACAGGCCAACTGTTCCATAACGGCAGTAATACATTTCGGCGCCAGTTAGCTGGAATTGCGTGACCCAAAACCTCATGCGGGACAGCAAGCATGATTAGAAATGGTCCTAGATGATGTAATACCAAATGCTGAAAACGATGTACCCAGAACATATGCTGGGACAGGTAGTCGAGATAAGTCTGCATTACGGCATATATCAGGAATAACCCTATGAAAAAACTAAGACTACGCCAGATGCCGGTACGCAGACCTTCGCGCTGACGCTGACGTAAACCACGCCAGTACAAGCCCGCAGCCGCAAGACTGCATAGCAAAACCGTAGGCGAAAACTCCCAGGGACTTAATAGTGTAATCAGTGATGACATATATTCAGATAACGACTGCTAAAAGCATTTGGAATTGCTCTGGGTCAATAACTCTAAACATTACCAGAGCTGTGCGTCAGGTGCAAACACGCAATACTTAAACAGCTATTTATACTATATATAAATATTAAATAAACACGGGATATGAACTAATTTACAATAAACTAGAATTTACTTTTTGCGCCATTGTCCTGATGGTAGTCTGACGTACTGTCCTGCAGGTGTTTTTTCAATCGCTTTTTTACCAGCCAGTTTTTCGACCACGCGTAGTTCAGTTTTATTGCGTTGCGCGATGGATTGGTACTCTTGCTTACGCAAACTATTTATTTTATTCATCATGGCCTTTACATCGGCAGCAGCATTGGAATTGACCAGGCCCAGATAGCCATTTGGCTGTTCACCGACCAGCCCCTTTTCCTTGGCTTGTTGCAGGTCCATAGCCCAACTGGTACCTGTCCATCCCAACCCGGTTAGGAGAACAAGCAGGGCCGGTACTGTCATGAGGCGTAATAGAAAGCGTCTTGTCATTGCTGTGTCTCCTTTTAAAATAGCCCTTTGTTTTCACTAAACACACTATCCAGTTCCTTATCGACCTTGACCCGGATCTCATGCTCAATTTTAACATTAAGGTTGATGTTGATAGGTTCCTTGGCGACCACTTCAACTTGTGGTGTGCACGCGCTGTTCATGACGACCAGCGTAAAGCACAGGCTGGTGAGAGTCAGGGCATGTTGCATAATGGGGTTCCTTCATATGTCTGTCTTGTAATGAGCATAGCACTCTAATCTTAACTGTGCTACGGACTATTCTTATAGCGTTTGCGTACCTGTTCACTAATTTCGTCACCGACCTGTAAACTACGAAGCAGCACCGGGATGTTTTCGTGCAGATTCAGGTTCAAATTAACTGGTCGTCCTGATTGCCAGTCCGGATTGTGGCCTTCCAGGCGTACTTTTAAATCCAGATCGCCGCCAGGTTTGTAATCACTATTAACGTCCAGAACATTATATTGAAAATTACTAAGCGCCTTTACCATCAAGCCAATACTAGTGTTAGATTCTGCAAGTGCCGCAATCCTGGGCGTTGGGGTATAACGAATGACTCCACCGGGGGGTCTGGCGGATAATTGTCCCTGATTTACCAGAAGTTCTTTGTCGGTTATCTGGATTGGGATTTGACCGTCCAGAACGCCGCTGCCCTGTATCCCATCCTGCTGCTCGAGCTGGATAATTTCGTTAAGGGCAATGTGATCCAGTTTAACCACGAATTCATTCACGTCTCGACTGAAATCCAGCTCAAATTCATTGCTACTACTAATAGTCCCACCCAACATTCCTGCCTTAAATTCCTTGATCTGAATCAACGGCAGGGCCGCCGTGTTGCTTGGTGACAGGCTAAACTTTAAATTTGTATTTACTACGGGGAAACCGATGTCAACCAGCTCAATAGCCAATCGGGCTTCGCGACTGGTGCGTAGTTGACGTTCGAATATTAACGGTAATTCTGTATTAAGACCGGTAAAGGTTATTTTTTTGTAGTTCCCGGCCAGATTTTTAATCTTGATAACGCTTTGTAGTGATATATCATTTTGCCATCTAAAATGACCCAATGCTGAAATCGTGCCGTCATTGACATCGAATGGATAGGGCCAATCCTTAACAAGTTGGCTCAGGACCTGGCTGGATTTACTAAACACCAAAGGCAACAATTTAAAATCAGCTCGAGCCTGGTTAGCGGCAAACTGGTATTGACCATTGATCTGTAAGGCGATTGCCTGTTCTGCCAAATGTAACGTGGCATCAACGTGGGCAACCTGTGGAGAAGTAGTGAATTTACCAACCCATTGGCTGGTGATTTTACCTGAAAGTATTGAGTTCAAGTCAGCATTAAGTCCAGGGGCGACGAAAGCTATAAGCTGATCAAGCTGGGACTCCAAAACTCCGTTAAGTGTTGTTACATCACCTTTGTGTGTTACTGATTTTACCTGTAAGTCGAGTAGCGGAGAGGTTTGGTTTTGCCTGGTATGAATTACTAGCTGTGATATACCAGCTTGTTGTGTAGTCACTGACAACATCAATTGCTGTGGAAAGCTTGATGCCTGAAGTGTGCCGTTCACTCTCAGGGATTTATCTTGCAGGTCGACGTTGAATTGCGCCTTATATGTCTGCCCCCCCTGCATACGTACATTGGCATTCAGGTTTTCAACACGTAATACTCTGATCGGAACTTGCGCTAACCATTGTCCTGACACTAAGGCAGCTAACGGGATTTCGGCAGCAGATGCATTACTGGCAGGTCGCGTTGTAATGCTATCGACCTGTAAATCAATTTGGGGGATATGAACTCGTGACAGTCTGCCTGATAATAATTCCCATGTATGGTATATAATTTCGATATCCTCAACCTTCACCATCAGTTGTTGGGTAGTGGTTACAGTACGCAACGAAATCGATGACAGGTGGACTCTCTGCCAGCCAGGATAACCGATCTTGAGCTCGACATCACTGATTCCGTAACCAGATAAATTATGTTTGATAAGTCCGCTCAGTAACCATGGCGAAAATGCATAGATAGTAACAAATACGGCAATAACACTGGCGAGCCAAAAATATATACGTTTTTGTCGTGACATGTTATTTGGCCTATGTAATCACAAACAGCTAAAGAATAATCAGGTTATAATAATAAATCTGCAATCAGGATAAACAGTAAATTGAATTATCTTTTATAATTGACAATTATAGCATTTATAGTCTCTGTTTTATTAAATCCAGATGACCTGTTATTCTGTATTCAGAATAAATCCGTAAA
This sequence comes from Thioalkalispiraceae bacterium, assembly GCA_050118115.1. GTDB lineage: Bacteria > Pseudomonadota > Gammaproteobacteria > UBA6429 > Thiohalophilaceae > SZUA-24. The sequence goes on along the minus strand of JASFLL010000034.1, from coordinate 1,722 downwards.
CATACGTCAAAATAATATATGGAAATTCAAACTGCAGTCGAACGTCTTAAGGCCCAGCTTCCTCTCAAGGCCAGACAGGACAATTTACCAGCCAGGCTCAAGGCCATGCACATATGTGTACTGAACTCACTGATAAATAATGGTTATCCACCTACCATTCAGGAGTTAAAAAAGGTCCTGGGGCAGGAAAGTGTAAAAGAGGCCTTACTGAGACTGGCTTCCGATGATCTCATCGTTCTGGATACAAAAGGACATCTTCCTCTGGGTGCCTATCCAGTCACAGCGGAGAGAACTCCACATAAAATAACGGTAAATGGGTTCCATATATATGCGATGTGTGCGCTGGACGCTGTTTCTGTTGCGCCTGTGTTTGATAAGGAAGTGATCATTGAATCAATTTGTCATTCCAGTCAACTACCTGTCAATATTCATATGCAGGGTAGTGAACTTCTGGATGTGGAACCGACACCAGATGTGACTATTGGAATACGTTGGCAAATGCCCTCTACAGTGGCGGCACATAGCATGTGCCTGGAAATGGTTTTTTTCAAGGATAGGTTGACTGCTGAGTCCTGGCAAAAAAAGGATCCCGAAAATATCTCATTGTTTACATTGCCCGAGGCTGTTGCATTTGGTACCGCATTCTTTTTGCCACTACTGAGTTGAGAATACAGCAAAATCAATCGCACTAGACTGGTAAAAACAGGTCCGCTGTTACTCGGACCTGCTTTTATCCAGCTATTTCATGTTGTTTCTCAGTAATTGTTAATTTGCTACTGACCGAGTGTGCTCTGGTTATCTGTTGGCAGATCTCCAATAAAGGCATTCATGTTGGCGCCAGGGGCAGCACCTTCATCAGATATGTTACCATCGCTCTCGAGCGCGTTTTGAGTATATAATGATGGTTGTTTATCAGACGACATAAAATTCTTGAAGGCGTAGACAGGTACAGTCCATGTTTCTTCCCAGGCCAGGTCTGACTCAGGTCCGTAGATATCTATATAATAGCCATGGTTCGAAACCAGCGCAGTGATTGTTTCGTCATAAAATGATTTTACGTAGTACACTGCGCCAATCTGTAGCCCATCAACATAAAAATTACCAAATGCATCAACCCAGGCATTTGTATATGTGGTATTACCAAAATGCAGGTATCCGGTTATGCTTTCAAATTCGAATTCGTCACCGGTCGCATCCAGCACAATAGTGCCATTGACACTTCCTGCCCAGTCAATGTATTGCTCTTCATAAGTATATGAATCTTCGTAGCCACCCCCACATGCCGATAGTGTCAGGACGGCAGCGAGAAAAAGAATAGTTCTGTAGAGTTTCATGATATCCCCACCTGTAATCAGTATTTTAATTCAATTTTATTTCTACCTGGATGAACCAAACCTGAATCAGGATTAAAAATAAGCAAGGTTTAACCCTGACAGGCGCTCTATGATTGGATTCTCTGCTGGCAAGGTCTGGAAGTAACTCAATTTAGAATGTTTCTACTTCCAGGTATTGCTTAGTGATGAAATAGTCGTTGCTATTTAATGAGCATCATTGTTCTATGCTGATGAAATCGAAACTGTGATCTATTGATTCAGATCGGTCGGCTATCCGAAAAGTTTTTATCTCTCCCGGGAACTTTGGATCATATAAGTCGTCAATATTTTTTTATCCGAGATTTAAATTCTTGTGTGCCGCCGGGATTTAATAAAGATTTCCTTAGCC
>JASFLL010000033.1:0-8670 GCA_050118115.1 Thioalkalispiraceae bacterium | reverse complement strand
CCGAATTAATCTGAAAGCTGCCTGTGCGGGTATAGCCGAGGGTACCGTTTGGCTTTTCAACCTGAAAAAAACCGCGCCCCTGGATGGCAACATCCAGTTTATTCTGAGTCTGCAAAATATTGCCCTGGGTATGAATCTTCTGGGTAGCCACAGTGCGTACACCGGTTCCCAGCATCAGACCTGATGGCAGTTCTGTTTCCTGTGAAGTTTGCGCACCCGCCTGTCGAACATTTTGATAAATTAAATCTTCGAATACCGCCCGATCACGTTTGAATCCGGTCGTGTTAACATTGGCCAGGTTGTTACTGATGGTCGACAACCGGTTCTGCTGCGCCTCGAGTCCTGTCTTACTTACCCATAATGGATTCATAAATTACTCCACATCATTAACTATCATTAATTTTTTCTACAAATAAGAATGCATGTTCTATGCCATGCGTAACAGTTCGCGTGCGGCATCTGCATTCTGCTCAGCCTCACGCATAACTTTTACCTGTGTTTCATACTGACGTGACAGGTCAATCATGTTAACCAGTGCCGTCGCTACATTGACATTACTTGATTCGAGCATACCGGATACTACTTTCACATTGGCATCCGCATCGGCTGGACCACTTTTAACTCGCATCAGTCCATCAACTCCCTTGTATAAATCCCCTTTCGCAGGATTTACTAACTTAATGCGATCAGCAATATTCAATTCATTCCCTTCTTCACCCAATGGCATCATTGAAATAGTTCCATCTTCTCCAATTTCAATTCTGTTTACGGGTGGTAAAGTTATTGGCCCTCCTTCACCCATTACCGGAAATCCACTTCCCGTGACTAACAGACCTTCTGTCGTTAGACGCATGTTTCCCGCCCTTGTATAAGCTTCACTTCCATCAGAAGCCTGAACAGCAATCCAGCCATCACCATTAATCGCTATATCGAGTCCATTGCCGGTTGCGTTGATTGAACCCGCAGAGAGATCTGTCCCTGATCTTTCTGTCATGGCATAAACCCGGCTGGGTAAGCCAGGACCAAACACTGGCATACTCCGAAACTGCGCATAATCTGCACGAAACCCGGGGGTACTGACATTGGCGATATTATTACTGTTAGCAGCCTGGGCCAGCATGGTTTGCTTGGCACCTGACATCGCTGTATACAAGACCTTATCCATTAGTTCTAATTACCTTTGTTATCGAATATTAATAATTGTTTGAGTAACGGTATCTGCAGTAGTAATAACCTGTGCATTTGCCTGGAAGTTACGTTGTGCAGTGATCATATTCACTAACTCTGAGGTTAAGTCCACATTCGATCCTTCTAGTGCACCTGCCTGCAGGACACCTAAACTACCCGAACCTGGCGTACCTACCAACGGCACACCTGATGCAAAACTCTCAGCCCAGGATGAATCACCCAGGGGACGTAAACCTTGCGGATTGGAAAAATCAGCTAACGCAACCTGACCAAGAGTTCGTGTTTGACCATTGGTATAACGTGCACGAACCACACCGGTATCGTCGATATCAACACCACTTAAGCGACCCGAAGTAAAACCATTCTGTGACAACTCATTCACATTAAAGCGGGTACCAAACTGGGTGATTGGTGAATTTGATAGCAGATTCATAGTTAGTTTTAACGGTTCTGCGCCTGTACCTGGATCAAAATCAGGGTACTCGATCGTTCCTGGTGGTACAGCAGTGCCATTAATAGAGGCAAGCTGGCCCGCACCATCAAATGTAATCGTATCACCATCAAATGGAGGTGCCTGCTTACCTTTGATGTCCTTACCATCGACCAGCGTGTACATATCCCAGGTACCAGGTTGTGCGCCTTTAACGTAATACATAGTCGCCAGGTGAGAGCCACCTAACGAGTCATAGACTGTTAAAGAAGTAGATGAATTGAATGAAGAAGGAATGTCGGGAGAAAACGGCGCCGTTGGTGGAACCGTTTCATTACTATCGAGATTCAATCCCACATCCACTTTACTGGTTGCAAGGGGTGTTATATTTGAACGATCCAGTTGCAATGGTCCGACCGCACCTGTAATCGTACCATGTTCATCGGCGCCGTTTACAACCAGTTTGTCACCATCCGGATTAGTAATAAAACCATCACGATCAACCTGGAAGTTACCAGCTCGTGTATAGGCTCGTGTACCATTGTCATCTAATACAAAAAATCCACGGCCATTGATTGCAAGATCCAGTTTACTGTTGGTGAACCCGATGTTGCCCTGACCAAATTGCTGTGAAACACCAGATAGGCGAACACCTGCGCCTACCGAGGTACTGGCACCACCATCAGTTGCCGCATATACATCGGCAAATTCTGCGCGTGATTTTTTGAAACCTGTTGTACTTGCGTTAGCTACGTTATTACCAATTACACGTAACTCTTCGCTTGATGCGTTAATTCCACTTAGTGCGGCTCGAAATGGCATTGTATTTCCTCCTTAACTACCCGAATTAAATAATTTCTTGAACTTCAGCTAATGTAGTTGCACCTGCATTAGCCAGATTTAACGTAACACCTTTGTTGTCTTTTGCGAGTGATACACTATCTACTTTATCTACAACAAATGTCTTGATCGATTGCTGTTCTCCATCAATCTTTGCTTCTGCTTTTATGGTATATACACCTGGAGGTGCAACCATATCCTTACTACCCGGTACATCAGGGTTGGCTTTATGGATCACCCCATCCCATTTAAATTGCACATTACCCTTACTACGCTGACCAAGGTCAATCGTATGTACTTCTTCACCTGCTTTGTTGAATATTTTCACTTTGACGGAATCTGATACAGACGGCAGTTCCAGTCCACCTCGCATTACGTCATTTGCAGCTAACTCGGTAGTATTACCCGGGATAAGCACCTTACGGCCAACCATCGAAGATGCCTGTAAAGCCTGGGATGACTGCAATGCATTAGCCAGGGTATTAAATGAATCTTTAATATCTTTTAAACCTTTAACCGAGCTGAATTGCGCCATCTGGCTGATAAAGTCACCATTTTCCATGGGCTTGGTTGGATCCTGGTTTTTCATTTGCGCCATCATGAGTTTCATAAAGTCTTCTTGCCCAAGACGCGGCTTTTCAATCGGTTTTTCCTTGCGCAACCCTAAACTTTCAAAAGTTGGCAGTGTTTTGTCTATACCTTCCATCGTATAACTCCCCTACACTATTGTCCGAGCGCTAACGTACGCATCAGCATCTGTTTCGCGCTGTTCATAACTTCGACATTCGTCTGATAAGCTCGTGATGCGGAAATCATATTTGCCATTTCCTCTACAACGTTTACGTTTGGCAAATAGATAAATCCGTCTTTATCTGCTTGTGGATGATCAGGATTATGCTCACGGCGCAACGGTCTCTGACTCTCAACTACACCCAGCACTCGCACCCCAACACTGGAACCCTGATCATTAAATTCTTTCATCATGGGCGCAAAAACTGGTTGCCTTGCTCTATAAGTCTTACCAGTACTACTGCTGATACTGTTTGCATTGGCAAGATTACTTGAAGTTGTATTCAGTCTTACACTCTCTGCCTGCAAAGCTGATCCAGAAACATCAAAAATATTAAACAATGACATATTACTGACCCCTGATTGCGGTTCTTAATGTATTGAACTTGCCAGAAAGAAATCTTAAGTTCGCCAGGTAACGCATCGCATTATCAGAATACGCTGCCATTTCAACCTGTTGCTCCACGGTATTACCGTCCAGTGATGGTTGATTTGGGATTCGATACTGGAGCTGATAACCAGAGATGAATGATTCAGGCTGAATATGATTGGCGTGTGTATTGCGTAACATGCCGGCAGTATTACCACTTGTGACTGCATTCAGGGCATCATTGAATTTAATATCTCTGGCCTTGTAGTTTGGCGTATCTACATTTGCCAGATTTGAGGCAAGTACTTGTGCCCGCTTGGCCCTGATGGTCAAAGCTGGTTCATGTACACCGAGATAAGAATCAAAACTAAATGGCATTGTCTGCTCCAACGTGAATAACTGCTAGAGACAGAGCAACAACCGTGCCACAGTTAATTTATTATTTAAAACAATAAGTTATGGATTTTTTTAGCTGGTGGCGGGTGGCAAAGGAGGCAATGATTCGCCAAGCGGCAATGCCCTGTGGTGTTTACTCGCTTCTGAGGCGGTAGACCACACCCTTGGGAAATCGAATCATCTCAAAATCACGACAATATCCGGTAGGTGATTCAGAACCGCCTAAAATGATATAGCCGCCTGGATTCAGGATTTTTGCCATACGCTGCAAAATATCGCTTTTTGATTCTGAAGAAAAATAAATAAGGACATTACGACAGAAAATCAAATCGAATTTACCCAACAAGCTATAGTTTTGCAGCAAGTTCAGTTCAGAAAACTTTACTATCGACTTAACTTTATCATTCAATTGCCAGCGGTCATTTTCAACCTGCCGGAAGAACATCTTTTTTCGTTCTTCACTAATACCACGTGAAATACTGAGATTGTCATACTCTGCCTGTCTCGCAACATTTAATACAGTATTTGATATATCTGTACCTATGATTTCAACTGGCACATTAAGTAAGCCTGGCGATTTAATCTGCATCTCGCTTAAGATCATACTGATGGAATATGGCTCTTGCCCGCTTGAACTTGCGGCAGACCAGATCCTGATCCTGGCTGGTTTTCTTTGCACGATTTCAGGGATAAGGTTTTCACGCAATAAGTCAAATGGGTAGATATCACGAAACCAGCTGGTTTCATTGGTTGTCATCGCATCAATAATACGTTGTTTTAAACGATTGTCCTGCTGATGTTTCAATGCATCAAGCATGGAATTAAGCGAGTCAAATGAAAACTCGTGTGTCAGACGATTAAGGCGCGAGGTGACAAGATAATGCTTATTATCTCCCAGGACGATACCGCAGGATTTCTCCAGAAAGTCTCGAAAATTGTCGTATTGTTCTTTTGATAACAGGGGATCCGTCACGATACTGCATTCACTTCCAGCGTGTGCCATGATTTAAGTACTTTTGTCAGCTGCAATTATTCAGCCATCGCCTCTGATTGATCACCACTTAGAAGCCCTTTTTCAATCATCAGCAGCTTAACTTCTCGAGCCAGTTCGGATGCATCAAATTTAGCGACGAACTTGTCAGCCCCAACCTTTTTTACCATATTACTGTTGAACGTCCCCGATAGTGAAGTATGCAACATTATAGGCAAATGCCTGAGCCGTTCATCAGCACGTACTTCTGTTGTTAGTGTGTAGCCGTCCATTTCAGGCATTTCGATATCAGAGATCATTACGTCATAAGTATCTGACAACGGCTTACCATCTGCGACTGCATTCTGCAGCATTTTTAATGCCTCAGCACCATTTTTAGCCAGGTCACAGTCCAGGCCTACTTTGTCCAGAGTGGCCTTTACCTGTTTCCGTGCAACCAGCGAATCATCCGCCACCAGCAACTTGATCGGCTTGTCTTCCCCCGAATTGACGGTGCTCTCTTCTGCCACTTCGATTTCCAAACCAACCATTTCCGCCAGCACCTTCTCAACATCGATAATCTCAACCAGTTGATCATCAATTTTTGTAACTGCCGTCATGTAATTATTTTTCCCCACACCTCGTGGCGGAGCCAGGATTTCTTTCCAGTTCATGTTAACGATACGATCAACACTCCCAACCAGGAAACCCTGGGTGGAACGGTTATACTCAGCCACAATTACGTACTGATCTTGTGATAAATCGATGGGTTTGCGACCAATCGCCATGGCGAGATCCATTATCGAAATGGTTTTTCCGCGCATATTTGCAATGCCACGCACTATCGGATGTGCGTTGGGGACAGCTGTCAAAGTCGGACACTGAATGACTTCCTGCACCTTGAAAACATTAATGCCATACATTTGTCGACCACCCAAACCAAACAGCAACAATTCCAAACGGTTTTCACCTACAAGATTTGTGCGCTGATCTACGCCTGCCATTACTCCTGTCATGACGATCTCCACATACTTATTCGTTATTTGAATCTGACCTCATATATCGGCCATGCCCAATAAATACTTAGATGTGAATTAATGGCATAGTGATTGCTTCAAGAATATGTAATGAATGGACAATGATGATCGTATGGAGAACTAAGCTACTGAATATTAAGAAACTTACGGTTACAACTACATGAGAAAGAGTCATAAAAATCAACTGAATACGCTAATGATTTGGCGTCGTGCCATTTTTATGGCAGTCGTTTGCCTGCTTGTATCCAGCCCCGGCCACGCCCGACAGAACTGGCAGACACAGAAAGAAATGGAAGTTGCAGCGACTCATTTCCTGAATCAGCATTTCGGTGATGAGTATGAACTAAAATATAAGTTTGGCAGACTGGACACGCGTTTAAAGCTTGCCAAATGCCAAAAAGCACTACATGTATTCCTGCCCGTCAACCGCGAACCAGTGGGATCTGTCAGTATGGGGATTCGTTGCCCGCAACCGGAGTGGAAAATTCACCTGCCCGTGCGCGTCAGTGCCTTTACCCAGGTATTGGTAGCTCGTCACCCTATTCCCAGAAATACAATAATTAAACAGGAAGATTTACAGTCAATCCGTGAAGACATCGGTCGATACTATGCCGGCGTTTTTACAAAGACAGAAGACCTGGTCGGGATGGTGGCAAGTCGCTCTATTCGTGACAATGCAGTCATTACACCCCGGATGGTAAAGCCCAAAAGATTGATCAAGCGGGGTGATATGATCACAATTATTGCTGAAAGCAACGGCTTGCAAATACGTACTAAAGGGGAAGCCCTGATGGATGGGCACCGGGGCCAGGTCATTCAGGTAAAGAATCACCGCAGCGGACGCCAGATTTCAGCTGAAGTAATAGCCCAATCTACAGTAAGGGTTAAATTGTGAATACTTTCAATAAGATGAGTATAGTGGCCTAAAGCTTTTCAATATATCGCCGCTAACCCAAGTGGCAAAATGCGTTAGGAGTTAAAAGTCATGGCAAATGACATAACAGGTATCAATTCAGGTCGTAGTCAGCAGTCCGGAGATCGCCAGGTCGGCTCTGTGGGTCGTGATGGTACCAAGACTAGTCAACATGGTGGTTCGTCTACAGGCCAAAGTGATACCGTCAGTATTACTGATATGGCTTCCAGGTTACATTCCCTGGAAAAGAAGCTAGCCTCGGCACCTGACGTTGATCAAGACCATGTAAACCGAGTCCGTGACGCGTTATCTCGTGGAGAATATCGTATCGATCCCGATCGCGTTGCAGACAAGATGATGGATTTCGAATCCGATTTCTAAGTTGTCCCCCAAGATGGATCAAGAAAAACTCACAGACGAATTCATTGAGAACCTTCAGGGATTAAATACCTGTCTCGATAAGCTAAGCAGGCTGCTAATAAAAGAAGAAAATGCACTTGCTGACCAGAAGATTGCCGAGATCGAAAATATTGCCGTTGAAAAAGACCAGCTTACCGCTGAGGTTGAACAGGCTGAACAAATTCGTCAGGCGCATTGTGCCCAATTACAAATTTCACCTGATAAAAAAGGCATCCTTCTCTGGCTGGGTGACAAACCCGTCTCTACTAAAAAACAGATCGCGGAATTATGGAAGCGTATAACCTATCTCGGGCAAAAGTGTAATAATCAAAACCAGATCAATGGCATCCTGGTTGCACATTTGCAAAGACATACTCAGGATGCCTTATCGATATTACGTGGAGCTGTTACTGGGCAGGAAAGTTATTCAGAAAAAGGAGCGCCTGAAAATAAGCAGCAGCAAAATATTATTGCCAAGGCATAATATATCATGTCTGAAAATGGCGAACAGCAACAAGTCATTACCTACAAGCCTTATATGGCAAGCCTGTTAAAGAGGCTGCAACAGGCACGAGCACAAATAAGTATCACTATCGACCACGAAACGGCAGAATTCAACACTATCATTGTTGACGTCCGTGCTGACAGACAGCAATTGTTCCTCGATGAATTAAGTTCAGAATTAGCACACAAACGCATTCGCAAAGGAAGCAATATTCATTTCGACGGCCGCATTAAAGGTGTACAAATCAAGTTTGATACCCAGGTGCAAGCAATAGAGGAAAATAATCACATTGCCATGTACCGTCTCAGCCTTCCAGAGGAAATGTTATATCTGCAAAGACGCCGCCATTTCCGTGCTACTGCCAAAAATCACCACCTGGGCATTTCACTCCCGGTGCCATTAAAACACCATATTACTGGGCCAATTGTCGATATTTCTGCAGGTGGCTTCTGTTCCAGGTTGGCTTTATCGGAGTCAAATAACATTCAGGAAGATCAGACAGTTTTTGCTGCAAAAATCAGCTTGCCAGGTAAAAATACCATTACCTGCGACATTGAAATCAGGAGTATCCGACGTTACCCGGATAAAGGTTATTCACTCGTAGGTGGTGAATTCGTGGAAATCGAACCCAACCAGAAGACACATGTGGAACGTGTCGTTGCTATGCTGGATCGGGATCAGCGACGTAGTACAAGCCTCTAAAATATACCCGCCCAGGAAATTTTATCCATTGCTCTGCTAGCCTGCAGCGAGGACAGTTCTCATGAAGCCGGCCGCAATAGATGATAAAATATTAATATGCGGTTTAAGTCCTCGTAGCATAACTGGATAAT
>JASFLL010000032.1:0-8708 GCA_050118115.1 Thioalkalispiraceae bacterium | reverse complement strand
CGGGATCGGGGGCGCCGTGTCGTTCGTGATCGGTTCGATTTTCCTGATGCAGTCCGATGTGCCGGGTTTTGAAATTGCCCTGTCTGTGATCATCACCTTTACCGCCACCAGTGTGCTGGTGTTTATCTTTATCATTGGCATGGCCATCAAGGCGCGGCGACGACCGGTGGTCAGTGGTCTCGAACAAATCGTCGGGGGCCGGGCGGTGGTGATGGCCGACTTTGATCATAAAGGACCGGTGAAGATCCATAGTGAAACCTGGCAGGCGATCAGCAGTGCACCGCTGAAAAAAGATCAAACGGTCAGGATCACGGGCATGGATGGGCTTACCTTACACGTGGAACCCACCACAACAACGGATTAGAGGAAGGAGGAAGTACAATGACAAATTATGCAATTTATGTGGTGATTGTCCTGGTGGTGATGTTTCTTGCCAGTGCCATCCGTATTCTGCGTGAATATGAACGGGGCGTGGTGTTTTTACTGGGCCGCTTCTGGAAAGTGAAAGGCCCCGGCCTGATCATCATCATCCCGATCATCCAGCAAATGGTGCGCGTCGATTTACGTACCATCGTGATGGATGTGCCCAGCCAGGACGTAATCTCCCGGGATAATGTCTCGGTCAAAGTAAATGCCGTGGTGTACTTTCGCGTCATTGAACCGGACAAGGCCATTATCCAGGTGGAAAACTTTTTTGATGCCACCAGCCAACTGGCGCAGACCACGCTGCGCTCGGTGTTAGGTCAACACGAACTGGATGAAATGCTGGCCGAACGTGAAAAACTTAATGCGGATATCCAGACCATCCTCGATCAGCAAACCGATGCCTGGGGCATCAAGGTGGCCAATGTCGAGATCAAACACGTGGACCTGGATGAGAGTATGATCCGCGCCATTGCCAAACAGGCTGAGGCGGAACGGGTCCGACGTGCCAAGGTCATTCATGCCGAAGGTGAACGCCAGGCCTCGACAGAGCTACTGGCCGCGGCGCAAACCCTGGCCCAGCAAAGCCAGGCCCTGCAGTTACGTTACTTACAAACCCTCACGGAGATCGCCGGGGAAAAAACCAATACCATCGTGTTCCCGCTGCCGATGGATATTGTGGAATCGCTGGTCGAACACCGCAAGAAGACGTAAGCGGAACTCTCATCACATATCCTGTTCCAACAAACTGCTCGGCAAGATGAAGCAGCAACGGAGGCAATACATATGAAATACTTATTCCCTGCTCTATTAGCAATTATTTTTATCGGTGGCGGTGCCAGCATGGCGATCGCCGATGACCAGCCTATGATGGGTATGCACCGTGGCATGATGCATGACGGTGATAATCACCCTGGCCGCTATGGCATGATGAGCGGCATGATGCATGGCGGCATGGGTATGATGGGCGGAGGTTGTGGTGGCTGGATGGCTGGCCTCAACGATGCGCAACGCAAATCCGTCGACAAACTCAGGCTTGATTACCATAAGAAAAAGTTCCCCATCAAAGCCAGACTCAAACAGGCCCAGGTGGATCTGGCCTTGTTAATCGCCAGTGACAAGCCCAGTGATAAAGCAATCAATAAAAAGATCGATGAAATCCTCAAACTCAAAGGAGAGAAAATGCGCCTCAAGACACAACATAAAGTAGCGGTACGCAAACTCCTGGATGAGGATCAGCGTGTGAAGTTTGACCTGTGTGTGGTTAACAAGGCTTACCAGGGGCGCCATAGTGGATTCCACCATCCTTAAGCTATTTTGATCAGTAAAAGACAAGCCGGCCTGCGTTACTATTCACCAGGCCGGCTTTTTTATTGCCCAGGCCAGGCTAAACTAAGACTAATAACGAGATAACGATAATCAAAAGGAAGCAAGGGAATGACTGTATTAAGCGCATCGGTAGGACGTGGGGGACGTAATAACAAAACAGACACGCGACGGGTACAGGGCCTGCTCAATCGCTATAAGATCCCCGGGATTACCAAACCGCTCAAAATCACAGGGGTTGCTGATAGTAATACCATCAGGCGCATCGAAGCCTTCCAGAAAAAAATCGTCAAGATGCGCACACCCGATGGGCGCATTGACCCGGATGGTCGCACCATTAAGAAACTGCTCAATCGACCGGGCAGTAAAGCCGCCAGCGCACTCAAGGTCAGCGCCAAAGGCGTCAATCTGCTCAAGTCTATCGAGCGACTGGCCCTCAAGCCTTATGATGATCAGAATGGCAGGGAAATAACCCGCTGGGTCAAGGGGGCAACTATCGGTTATGGCCACCTGATTAGCCGTAACGACTGGCCGAACTATAAAAATGGTCTGAATAAAACCGAGGCCGAGGCGCTGTTCAAACAGGACCTGGAACCGTTTGCCGAACACGTGCGCAACAAGGTCACCGCCAACATCCTGCAACAGGAATTCGATGCCATGGTGATCCTGGCGTTTAATATTGGTAAGACGGCGTTTGCCAGTTCGTCAGCATTAAAGCTGATTAATAATCCCGGTGCCAATACCAGTTATGCCAGCCTGGAGAAAGCCTGGCTTGCCTGGAACAAGTCACAGGGTAAATACAGTCGCGGTCTGGCCAACCGCCGCAAAGCCGAATGGAAAATTTATACAAAGGGCGTCTACCAACGCTGGTGACAGGCAACGTTAGTTGAGGCTGCTAATAGCAAACACAATTCTTGCCATTCGCCTTGGCCTCGTAGAGTTTCTTGTCGGCACGCTTAAAGAAGCTATGCTTGTCATCATCTTTATCCAGTTGCGCCAGGCCAATACTGACCGTGACCTGCCCTATTCCATCAAACGCATGTTCAGCGATGTCTTTGCGGATCTTCTCGGCCAGGTGCTGGACACCCTCGAGGTTACTATCAGCACTGATGATCACGAATTCCTCGCCACCATATCGTAACAGGTGATCGTTCTTGCGAATTGACGCCGCCAGTAAGCGTGACATTTTTACCAGTACATCATCACCGGTTTGATGACCATGTTCATCATTGATGTGTTTGAAGTCATCGATATCCAGGATCATAATAGTCAGCGGATTGGTGGTTCGATGCGCGCGCAGAATCAGTCCCTCGAGGATCTCTTCAAACTTGCGCCGATTCAGGATGTTGGTCAGCGGGTCGGTTTCGGAAAGTTTGACCTTTTCACTGATAACACTTTCGGCCTTACGCACAATTATATTGGAGATCACGTTATCGAGTACCAGCGTCAGTTTATAGATCTCCAGGATATTAATAATGAGGGTCAATACCTCGGAATAAGACTTCCGTTTCAGGTAAAAAAAGATATTTTCCGTGTTTGCAACGATCCGAAAACGAATCCGCTCGATCTCTTCGGCCTGCATGGTTTGATCAATATCATTCAAATGTTCAATGATATAGCTATACAAGGTATCCCGATCATGGGTCTGTTGTTCAACCAGATTCCTTTCAGCATCAAAATCTTCTTTATTGACCGCTTCGAGCAGATCCAATATCCAGGTATAGTGCTTGATAAGTAATTGCTTTTCGGTACCAAATGTAACATTCGCTGTCATGCGCAGGATCTTTTCCAGGTCAGTCTTTTCATCCCAGGTATAGACATCCATGTAGCCCCTGGCCATGGTCTCGGAAATAAAATCAAACAGCTTATCGTTCAACATGCATAGTTCCATGTCGGTAAAGTGTTTTTCGATTACTTCGTTAAATTTATCCCGCAGGATGTGGATGCCACTGAGGATGATGCCGTAAGGAATGTCATGTCGATAATGTATCTTACCAATGCGATAGTAGCGCTGACGCAATTCCTCTTTGCTTTCACGAAACAGGGCATGGTAGTTGTCTTTTTGCTTGGTCAGCAGGGCCTGGACCTGGTCAGTGTTATTAAAATACTTGCTAAACACCTGGTTGGATAATAGTTCGGAATAAAAATACTCAAACACCTCGTCGCTGTAAGCGACCAGGCAGCTTAATTTCTGGATTTGACCCGGCTGCATAAATAGGTTCGCTGCTTCAGATAGTCATGTATTTATGTCTACTAATCATACACCAAAATCAGGCATTTGGGGTAAATGGCCCTGGCAATCTAAAGGTTCACTTAGGGATCCAGCAGCGCCTTTAGGCCTTTGATATCTGGGATAATAATTGGTGATCGGCGGACTTGCGTTGTTATCCGGGCAGTTTCAGGCGGTCGCTACTGAATTCCAGCTGGGGCGGGTTAACCTGGAGGGTTCTGTAGACATGGAGACGGTTGCGACCCTGTCGTTTCGCCTGATAAAGGGCGTTATCTGCAGTTGTGATCAGATCGTGGATTTGCGTATTAATATCCGGATTAATACAGGCGATCCCGACGCTGACTGTGACGCAGGGTGCTGTCCCCGAACAGGCATGTTCGATACCTAAATGACGTATCTTGTCCAACAGCACTTCACCCATTTTTTCGGCCAATTCACTGTCGGTATCTGGCAAAATCACGGCAAACTCTTCGCCACCATAACGCGCAACCAGATCACTGCTGCGCTTAAATAATTTTGTTACCGCCGCGGCTATTTTGATCAGGCAGTTATCGCCCTCGAGATGCCCATAGTAATCGTTGTATTTCTTGAAATGATCGATATCAAAGATAATTAACGAGATTGTCTGCTGCTGGCGAATCGCACGATTAACCTCTTCCTCCAGGGTTTCATCAAATTTACGGCGGTTTGCAACATTGGTTAAACCATCAGTCCTGACCAGTTTTTCGAGTTGCTGGTTGGCTTTATGTAATTGTTCACGGGTTTGTAACAATTCATTTTCTTTCTGCCGGCGTTCAGTGACATCACGTATGATACTGGTAAAGCCGTGTTTATTGTTGGTTTCTACTTCGGTAATTGAAAGTTCCATCTGGAAGGTCGAACCATCTTTACACTGTCCGATTACTTCGCGATCCACCCCAAATACCTTAACCTTGTTTGTTTCAAGGATCGACTCAAGAAAACGATCATGGTATTGCAATTTATCAGACGGCATCAACAACTTGAGACTTTTACCGATCACTTCTTTTGCTTTGTAACCGAACATTTTTTCTGCGGCCGGATTAAAGGTCTCGATAATACCGTTAGTATCAAAGGTAATAATACCCTCGATGGCATTATTTACAATTGCCCGCAGGTTTTGTTCGTTTTCATAAAGCAGAATCTTTTCGCGTTGCGCATCCATCAGGTTGCCAATCGCCAACCAGAGTACGCTCAACTCTTCATACAATTTTTCAGTGTAAACCTCGTTGCTGTTGGCAACCGCCACCATGCCCATCAGTTTCGATTGACGGTTATAGAGGGGGATACCGAAAAATCGCTCCAGTACTGGATGCCCTTCCGGCACCCCGCCACTGCGATCATCATTTTCCGGCTCGTTGCTAATGACCGGTTTTCCGGTCACCATCACCTGGCCAAACAAGGTATTTTGATTGGTAAATATCATACCTTCGTCAACAACCTGCTCGAAGGTGCGACGGCTGTTTACATCCCATGCGATATTGGTAATTGCACACACCTTTAGACAGGGTTGCCTGGTTTCATCGTAATGAATCTCGCCAATGAACCCGAATTCACTTCTGGTAATATCTTTAACGATGGCCAGGATTTTTTCAGAAACGCTACTCTTTGATCCGGATGTAATGAAAAGTGACTGTACTTCCCGGACTGCTGACTGAATTTCCTGTTGCCGGGTAATTTTTTCTGCACGGCCTTTTAGCGTCTTGCGCATTTTATCAAAGGAGCTGACATACTCCTGCAGGTCGCCGTCCAGTTTTTCGGGTAAACTTATATCATAATTACCCATGGCCAGGTCTGTTGTCGCCACCATCATTTTCTGGATAGGCCTTCTTATCCAGTAATATTGCAAGTAGATACTAATGATCACAAAAAATACCAGTACGGATATCAGCAATATCTCCAGGTTATATATTTCCTGGATATGCTCCGCGATAATCTTATCAACATCAACGACTGAAATAAGCTTGCCATGGTGTTTGCCTTCATGGGTAATGGCCGTCACAATTTTTTCACCCGCTTTCGATATGGCAATTTCGTCATAAACCGGATAAAGACGAACACCCGACTCGGAAAAAAGTCCAAGTGAAACCAGTTTATGGCTACGGTCCCCGGCAACCTGGTCAAGCGTGGCTTTCATTTGCGCCAGGTCCCCGGAAATCAGGGATGGCACCAGTGTTATGGCCAATAAAGAAGAATGCATCCTTTCCTGTTCAACTATGTCCTCGCGTTCCGCATTAATATAGTTAGGTAACCAGCTAAAATGAATAAAGATAGTCACACCTGCAATCAGGAAAACGAATGGGAAATAATACTTCCAGTTAATCATAGCAACCATCTGTTAGCGGACGTAAAATTCCGCAAGCCCCATGTCTTTTAAGGGCGCGTAATCTTCCAGGCTGGCTTCGCCTGCCCTGTTAATCGGAATTTTCCTGAGCCAGCGTTCTCCTCGTTTTGTTTTACTAATGGCAAGTATTGCCTGCCTTACTTTTTCAACATCCTTAACAGGCACACGTGGGTGTACAGCAATCGGGTGTGGTGCAACTTTATCGGTTTCATACAGAACACGGAGCTGATCCTGTAATTCAGCAGGCTGCCCCTGCAAGGTCTTTTGTACTCCCCCTCCCGCAGCCGCCTGTCTCAGCAATACATTGAGATATACTGAGCTGTGGCTTTTGACATATTTCGGTTTGATTTTGACATTAAATTTTTTGGCAAATGTGTAACGAGGTATCAAGGCCGCACCCAGCGCATTAGGTGCAGGAAACGCAACGACCTTTCCTTCCAGATCCTGCAAACTCGTTACCGGACTATCCTTGCGTACCACGATGATGCCATACAGTTGCCGACCGACATCACGAATGATGGGTTGATAGCCCTGTGCCTGGTTTGCAACGAGGATATGGTAAGGATTCATATAGGCAAAGTCGTACGCCCCTTTTTCGAAGGATCGCTCGAATGCCGGGATGCTGGGTGATCCAACCAGGTTAAGCGTGATCCCTGAGACTCGGTTAATTTCATCAATCAGGGGTTGCCAGATTTGACTAATCTTGCGGCTGTCATACTGCGGCACGATACCCAGCGTGTATTCGGTTTGTGCATGCAGCCGTGGCATGGCTGTCATGAACATGAGAATACAAAAAATTACCGTTAGCCGACTGTACCGTCGCCTGGATTGGATAGACATCGATGATACCTATAATATGACTATTGGTATTATCGGTAACAGTCTGTAACGACTTTAATCATTTCTAATATACGATATGCCAGTCATCGGGCCCAAATACTATGTTTTGGTCTATATATTCTAACCAGAGAGATCGTCAGGCAAAGTAAAAAAAGGAAAACCTGGCATTTACTCTCAGTCGGTTTCAGCATTTACAGAATGGTCACTTGTTAGCTTCGGGTCCTTGCGATGCATGATGAAGTGCATGGCGACATCGGCCAGCGTTTTAAGTATCAAAAATATGACCAGAGCAATCATACTGCCACCCGCCACGGCACCGCCGAAGACAATCAATAAGTGCATGGGAATAATCCGCGGATAGACGCTGAACATCATGGTGCCGATATTTGGGACCCGCTGTCGGTCGAGGGCTACCGTGTTCTGAAAAGACAGGCGGTGATTGAAGTAAAAGGCGATCACGCAGACCAGGGCGACCAGGATATAAAGCGCATCGACCCGAGCAGTTTCCATAGCGATAAAGACCAGGTATATGATATGAAATCCGCCATAGTGCAGAACAAAAAAATGCGCAATCTGTTTCTGGGTCTTGCGGGTAGGCTCCACAGCGCGATTGTTCATACGCAGACCCTCGGTGGAAAAGTTGTCCAGGGCCCGCATGCGCCGCCAGTTAAAATAACCGATGATCAGGCTCTGTCCCCAGTAAATCCATAACACCTGGATTAAATCCCAGCGAAACAGCACCGCAATCACGATAGTGAACAGGTTAGCCAGCAGCAGGCTGGTCAGGGTCTGTTTGTTCTGTTGCCGATGGTTTTTTTGCGCCATTTTGTTTTGTATTTCAATCAGTTGGTCTTGATAGCCTGGACAGAATAGCAAATGCCGTTGGTTTCTGCGCGAATTCTGGCTAGAATAGGCCTTTGAGTAGTTGAGTATTTTGCTAATGTATTCCTTGTCCTGGTCCAATTCCTTTGCCAAGCTGCCGGAAGACTTTTATTCCCGCATCAAGCCGACGCCATTCAAGTCTGCAGCTGAGCTGATTCACTTTAATGAATCGGCTGCCCAGCTGGTTGGCTTAAGCCCGGAGGCGATCGAGAAGCAAGCCCTGCTGGATATGTTGAGCGGTCGTCATCTGCCGGAAGGGGCCGATCCCCTGGCCATGCTGTATGCCGGTCACCAGTTTGGACACTATGTACCGCAACTGGGTGATGGCCGCGCGATCATGCTCGGTGAAGTCAGCCATGACACCCATGGTAAGTGGGAACTGCAGCTCAAGGGCAGCGGCCTGACCCCCTACTCCCGGGATGGTGATGGGCGGGCTGTTTTGCGTTCGACGGTCCGTGAATATTTATGCGCCGAGGCCATGCATGGCCTGGGGATCCCGACCACCCGCGCCCTGGCCATGGTGGGTAGTGATGATGAAGTCTATCGGGAAAGCATCGAAACCGGTGCCATCCTGACCCGCATGGCGCCTTCGCATGTACGCTTTGGTTCCTTTGAAGTGTTCTTTTATCGTAACCAGTTTGATCA
>JASFLL010000031.1:0-8712 GCA_050118115.1 Thioalkalispiraceae bacterium | reverse complement strand
GTTGTTTGAGGTTACAATACATTGCGAATCTGTACCTCATGGCTGAGACGAATCCATTCGCCGTCGGTCAGGAACCGAAAGTCCAGTGTCACCAGGCCGTTACGTTGTAAACTACCCGGGACATAAGTGAAAGGCGTCACGGCACCACCATCACTGCTTTGAATATTTTCGGCCAGCAATTGCGCCGTGCCGGAAGGTGGCGTGGCTTGCGAAGCATTGATGCCATAGTTTTCATAACGGTTCAGGTTTGTGCCCACGATGCAATAACTGACCGGGTCTTCCACCAGATAAAACCGACGGTGTGGGGCGTGCAGGGCAAACCGGTGGTTAGCCGTCAGCGTTACGGTCGTGGTGGGCGATCCTGCGGCACTGGCAAAACCGGCCAGCGGCCCCGGGTTGCTTTGGCTGTATAAGGCTGTCGCGTTATACGGGTAAACGACGACATGCTCGATGTTGGCACTGGCGGGAATCGTAAAGCTCATTGCCGTAAAACTGTTGCCCGCACTACTGACCGGTAAATCGAAATAAACCGAACCCGCTTTTACCGGAAAGAACTCGATACAGTTATTCTGGATCCGAATGCTGTTCGGCAGCGCCTGTCTTAATTCTCGGGTTACACGTTCAATGGTGACCCTGCCCAGCGAAGTTAACTGATCCCGTTGTGCGACATTGGTATAGGCCACGGTGCTGTTGGTAATGTATGCTGCGGTCCCCGCCATGATTGCTGCCAGTACCACAATCGTGATCACCAGTTCGATGAGAGTAAAGCCGTTTTGTTTTGCTGGACTGGCCATTAGAAATTCACCCGATAGGCAGTGACGGGTATGCTTGTTCCCAGTGGCGTGGTAATGGTGACAGTAATCCGTTTCGCATTGCGATTGCCCAGGCCCAGATCACCACCGGCATAGGCGACACTGACCTGGACGCGATAACTGTCGTAATTGTTGAGTACGGTACCGCTGGCGGTGACTGGCGGCTGGTTGGAAAGATTATTGTAATCATCCACGTCGTCGAACAGTTGCCGGTTGTTACCCTCTTCATTTCCCATGGTAGTGCTGCAGGGTTGAGCCGCGTTATCTGTCGAATCACAGCGGGGCTGTCCTCCCTGCCCGGACTGTTCATCAAAGCGCTTAGTTAAAATTTCATCCAGGTAAGTCTGTGCCAGTTCCATGGCCCGCGTCTGCACCAGAGGTTTGGGGCTTTGCTTGACGGTTTCATTAATTGCAACGGTTACACCCGTGAGCGCAACGGCCAACACCACGATCACCACGACCATTTCGATCAGGCTGAAGCCCTCTTGTCGATGACTAACAGGCATGGGCATACCCTGTTGTTTCAACGCAAACTGAGCGCGGGTTGGGCGTAATGGCAATACTTACCTGCCCGCCAATGTTGGCTGCGCCACTTTTCAAAAAGGGAATCGTTGCATTCGTAATCGTGATGTTATTAGAAATGCTGACGTCGATAGTTTGCGTGCCGCTTTCGTTATAGCTGATGCGAATCCGTTTATTGCTGTTATCCGTGGTTAATGTCACGTTGGCTGTGGTTGCTTTACTCATGGCCAGTTGCTGGGCCTGGCGCAGGCTACTAATCAGGGTATCGGCGGTAGTGCGGGAATCAAAGTTACTGGGAGATAAAAAACGCGGAATCATGACCACGGCCAGCAGACCAAGAATCACAATCACGGTGACTAATTCTATCAGCGTAAAGCCTGCCTGTTTGCTGTACCTGTCCATATACACGAAAAGCCAGTCTTTAAAAAAACAAAGGGCGGCCATGGCCGCCCCCCTTAGTTTGTCGTAACGATTGTCATTAACATCCTGTCGAAGTTACAAGCACCGGGTCACCCAGGGCGGCAGCGGTATAGGTGACCTGGCAGGTTGCACTGCCACCACTGACCGGCTGGTAGGTGGCGACACCACCGGCAAAGGTAACGTTATAACCATCCGGGTTAGGCATCGCTTCATCAATACCACCGGTTGCTCCGGTGGGACGACCACCTCGGCCGGTGTTGGCGTTTTCTGACAACACATCAACTGCCTGGCCATCCATTGTCACTGTGACCGCCGCATTGTTTCCGGTAACGACGTATTCAGCGCGGGCCAGTGATGCAGCAGTACGCAGACCACCTGCGACACCGTTAAGGCTGGAAATACGTGCATCCTGGGTAACGTTAATAAAACGTGGCAGGGCGGCGGCCGCCAACAGGCCAAGAATAACAATGACCACCACCAGCTCAATCAGAGTAAAACCAGCTTGCTTTTTCATAACTTGTCCTCAATAAAATTCACGTTATTTCATTGGCTCGGAAAGGCTTCATTTGCATAGGCCTCCGGCTCAACGGGTTCGTTCAGCCAGTGGTATTGCGCTAGTGGGCTTAAGCGCAGGCCCTTCAACGTATCACTGCGGTCGAACCGTCCGTTAGAGTTGATATCGTCATATACCGCTAAGATCTTGAATTTTGTGACCCCTTTATCAGTTCCGGTGGTCGAAAAATACTCCCGATTGGAGACCTGGTAGTACAAAGTATGGGTTTTGGTGTTGTACCACCAGCTGGCGGATTCCAGGTTTGCAGGTCGTTCAGCAAAGCTGCCCTTGTAGTTCTGGGGCTGGGTTGAGAGCAGGTCCATGGGATTGGTGCTGATATATTTTCTGAGTTCGCCGATCCTGTCTTTGGCGATGTGCTCGCTGATGGTCAGGGCGATGGCGCTTTGCAGGGTACCGATGACATTTTCCATGGCCGAGCGTTCCGCCTGCACCTGGAGTTTCATGAGTTTGCTGATCGCAATAGCGAGCAGCACGCTGATGATAATGATCACAATGACCAGTTCCAGCATGCTAAAACCCTGCTGGCGATGTTGTTTGCGACTCCTTTGCATGCTGAGAATGGCGTCTACTTTTTGATGACGCTGCTGAGGTCCCATAAAGGCAGGAATACGCCCAGCGCCAACATGAAGACCATGGCTCCGATAAGAATGATCATAATGGGTTCAATGGCGCTGCTCAGGTTTTTCAGTTTGTAGTCGACCTCGCGATCATAGTAACCGGAGACATTATCTAGCATATCATCGACAGATCCGGTTTCCTCTCCCACCTGGATCATCTGTATGGTTAACGGGGTAAACATTTTAGTGCTGGCGGCGGTGCGCGTCAGGCTATCACCCTTTTCAATGCCGGTACGCATCTGCTGGATCTTTTCCCCGATGTAAACATTATCAACTGCATGGGACGTTACGTTTAAACCCTGAATAAGCGGTACCCCACTGCGTACCGTCAAGCCAAAAGCCGTGGCGAAGCGCGCCAAAATAGCTTCGTACAGGACAATGCCGATCAAAGGTATTTTCAGTTTTATTCGATCCCAGCGCATACGACCTTTGGCCGTGTTTAAATAGTGTTTTAACCAGAAGAAAAGCGCGATACTGGCTATGGCCATATGCGGCCAGTAAGTTTGCATAATATTAGAAGACGCAATCAATACTTTTGTCTGCCAGGGCAGATCGGCACCAAACTTTGAGAAGATACCTTCAAACTGGGGAATCACGAAAAGATTGATGACAATGACTGCCGCAATGATAAAGCCGAACACGATGATTGGGTAACGCATGGCCTGTTTAATTTTGTCGCGGGTATCTTTCTCGCGTTCCAGGTATTCAGACAGTTTTAAAAACGCCCCTTCCAGCTCTCCGGTACTCTCCCCAACTTTAACCATGCTGACAAACAAATGATTAAATACTTTCGGGTGCTGTGCCATGGCAACGGATAGCTCACGACCTGACTCCAGGCTATGGACCACGTCTTTCATGGTTTCGACCAGCATGGGATTGGTGAGGTTATCGGATAGTCCATTGATGGCACGAATAATTGGTACACCGGCCTTCATTAACGTATACATTTGCCGGCTGAGGAAGATCAGATCCTGTAACTTTGGTTGCCGTGAGCGTAGCTTACGTGTAATAAGTTTCAGGTAATCATTTCCCTGTTTCAGTTCATTGATCTCTATTGGAGTGATTCCGCTTTTAAGTAGTTGTGTCGCGGCACTATCCAGGGTATTCGCTTCAAGCTGACCGACTAACGAGTCGCCAGTATTATTGCGTGCCTTGTACTTAAATAAAGGCATTATCCTGCCTCTTGATTGCCGAGCTCGATGCTGTCATCGGTGTCGATCTCAAATTCTTCGGGCGTGTCATCTATCGTCCCCGCGACACGAATCACTTCTTCAATGGAAGTAACACCCTGCAATGCATATTCAAGTGCATGCTCTGCAAAGGATCGGAAACCTTTACTGTCACGTGCATGACTGGCGAAAGTGCTGGCATCGGAACGGCGCAGATCATCGGCCAGTTGATCGTCGATCTCGAGGAATTCGAAAACACCGATCCGACCATGGTAGCCGGTGTTGTTACAATGCGTGCAACCTGCGCCGTGTACGAATGATGCGTTACCAGAGTTGTTACCCATGAGGTTGGTAACAATCACCTTTTCCTGGGCAATGGGTGAATAAGGCGTTTTACAACTGTCACAGACTTTACGCACCAGGCGCTGTGCCACTACCGCGCGCAAGGCACTGGCCACCAGGTAGCCCTGGGCACCCATATCCAGGATCCGGTTGACGGTAGAGATTGAATCGTTGGTGTGTAAAGTTGACATCACCATGTGACCAGTCATCGCCGCGCGCAAACCGATCTCGGCCGTCTCCTGATCGCGCATCTCGCCCACGAGGACAATGTCCGGGTCCTGCCGCAACGCGGCCCTTAGTACAGAGGCGAAGCTCAGTCCTATTTTTGGATTGACCTGTACCTGGTTGATGCGGGGTAGTCGATATTCAACCGGGTCTTCAACCGTAATGATTTTTTTCTCAGAATTATTCAGTTCGGTTAAAGCGGAATAGAGGGTGGTTGTTTTACCGCTTCCGGTTGGACCGGTGACCAGCACCATGCCATAAGGGCGGGTAATGTTGGCACGAAAACGATTGAGGATGTGCTCTGACATACCCAGCTGTTCAAGGTTTAACATACCGCCGGATTGATCCAGTAGCCGCATGACTACCGACTCACCGGCCTGGATTGGCATGGTCGATAAACGCACATCGACAGAACGACCATGGACACGAATATTAAAACGTCCATCCTGAGGGACACGCCGTTCTGAAATATTTAAACCTGACATTAACTTGAGGCGAGAAACTAGCGCCGGGGCGATGCGTTTTTCTTTCATCACCTGTTCCTGCAAAATGCCATCGATGCGCTGTCGAATACGTAATACGTTTTCATCCGGTTCGATATGAATATCAGAGGCCCCGATTTGCACAGCATCTTCAAAGATGGATTGCAGTAATTTGACGACCGGTGCATTGGTGACGTCTTCGCCCTGGACTAATGACTCCAGATCGATATCTGTTTCAGATAACTCATCCTGTAGCTCTTCGGCGAGGTTACTGATCTCGCTTTGTTTACGATAAACCGTATCGATGGTTTCGATGAGATCAGATTCACGTACCACGGCAAGTTTGAGCGGCCGTTTAAGTTGTTTGGTGAGATTGTCATAAGCAAAGATGTCAGTGGCATCGGCCATGCCGACTAACAGACTGCCATCGGCTTCCTCGCGCAAGGCAATTGCGCGATAGCGACGTGACAGCATTTCGGGAATCAACTGGATGGTTTCGCTATCGTAGCGATACTGGCGCAGGTTTATATAGGGTATTTCCAGCTGGGTCGAGACCAGTTCCAGCACCTGCTCTTCCTTGACGTAACCTTTTTCAACCAACAAACGGCCCAGTTTCAACCCCGAGCTCTTTTGCTCGGCAAGTGCCTGCATCAGCTGATCATTCGAGATCAGGCCATGCTCGACCAGTAAGTCGCCTAATCGAATTTTCTTTTTTGGGGCCGCTTCGGCCATACGTCGTTTCCTGACATCCGTGTATTCAGGTACTTTATCGACGAATCAAGGGGTTATCTTTAATGGGTTTTTGCGCTTCCAGCGGGGAATGTTGGTTTCGGCCCACTGGGGCCGACCTACTTTCTTGTAGCAACAAGAAAGTAGGCAAAGAAATGCTTCCCCTACGCTTGCCAGGCGTTCGAAGGCTTATTAGCTTACTCAGTAAAACTTTGTGACTCGCCCTCCCTGGCTCATCACAAAGGCTCGGCGTCCTGCCTCGCCCCATCCGGGTTTCACTTGCGTTTAGCCAAACGCCTCTCACGACAATCGCGAAGGGAATAGCCTTAGTCAGCACGGTTCTAAACTGATGATGATGTGCATTAGCGTCTAGTTGCGTGCAACCTTCTCCCTATGTGCAAGTGTGTGAGTTTTGGTGTTTTTTGAAAAATAAGATTA
The DNA here is from genome assembly GCA_050118115.1 of Thioalkalispiraceae bacterium. Lineage (GTDB taxonomy): Bacteria > Pseudomonadota > Gammaproteobacteria > UBA6429 > Thiohalophilaceae > SZUA-24. The sequence goes on along the minus strand of JASFLL010000031.1, from coordinate 2,382 downwards.
AGTGCGAGCCAGGGAAGGTGAGCCCGGTTTTGCTGAGCATGGATGCGAATCAAAACCGGACAGGGCAAAAAACAAGAAAACTCATTGAATACACTTGTAGCGGGGAGCAGTTTTCTTTGGGTACTTTCTTTGTCTGTACAAAGAAAGTACCTCGTTCCTAGCGGGAACGAAAATATGCATAAAAAAACAAAAAATGAGGAAAACTAACTATTTAACTGCAATGTTCCAATAAGCTCAGAAACATGCTTAATGCCATGCGCATCAAGATAATCCACAATCCCCTGATTGATCTTCGGACAAATGAGTGGATCGTAGAAAAGTGCGGTGCCGATGCCGATCCCGGTGGCGCCGGCGATAAGGAATTCGATGGCGTCACTGGCGCTGGCGATGCCGCCCTGCCCGATGATCGGGATATTGTGGTCCTTGCAGACCTGGTAAACCTGGTGGACCTTGAGCAGGGCAATGGGTTTGATAGCGGGTCCGGAGAGACCACCCTGGTTGTTGCCAATAATGGGTTTTCGGGTCTCAATATCCACCGCCATGCCCATCAGGGTGTTGATCACGGCAAATCCGTCGGTGCCGGCCTCGATGCAACGTCGGGCATTTTCGGCGATATTGGTCTGATTTGGCGATAACTTGGTGATAAGTGGTTTGTCGGTGACGGCTCGGCAGGCAGCTACAACCCGGGCGGACATATCCGGGTCGTTGCCAAAGGCCACCCCGCCTTCCTTCACATTGGGACAGGAAATATTGATTTCCATGGCATCGATCGGCGAGTCATTAAACAGCCGGGCCACTTCGGCATATTCCTCTACCGTGGAGCCAGACAGGTTGGCGATAAAGCGTGTCTCGCTAAAATCCAGATCGGGCAGGATGACGTCGATGACATGGTGGGTCCCTGGATTTTGCAGGCCGATGGCATTGATCATGCCGCTGGGTGTCTCGCAAATACGATGGGGTGGATTGCCCAGGCGTGGTTCCAGTGTGGTGCCCTTAAGACAGACCGCGCCAATGTCTGCGTGGGAAAAGCCCTGCACACGCGTATATTCTTCCCCGAAGCCTACACAGCCAGATAGCAGCACCAGCGGTGTCTGAAAATCCATGCCGCAGTAACTTAATGCAAGTTTGTCAGATACGGAATTACTCATAGATGGCTATTGTAAGCCATTGGTCTGGATAGTGGGAGCGATGTCGACCCGGAAAGCCTCATAAGAAAAACCGGCACCCATCAAACAGGTACCGGCCGGGAGGAACAAACAATAAATTAAGTTTTGAAAGAGTTATAGAGAATATTATTGTTCAGTTAATGCATTAATCTTTGACGCGACGAATCGTTATCCGGGCAACCGGATTGTTCCAGTCATAACTGGCTGCATTGATATCACCAATTCCCTGAATACCGGGATGAATATAGACATAACCTTCACCCGATGCTGCGTTATAACCTTCACCGCTACACACAAATGGCGGGCCGGGAACATGGGCACAGGATTCGTCGTTGTTTTCACCGCCTGCATCATAGGCTGGTGAGAAAAGCATCTTGGTTTTTTTACCAAGCGGACCGGCTATGCCGTTCACCGCGAAAAAAGCGTCATTGCTTGGGACCAGCATCGCCGCAACACTGACATGGGAATGATGCCGATCCGTTTTGACATGCAGGGTTAACGATGAGCCGGGAAGCAGGACACCATCCGCCGTGGCCACATCGAGAGCCGCGCCGGATGAAATGAGAGAATCGGCCAGCGGACCGGGGTTGCCGCCTTCTGCCAGGATTTCCAGCTCGGTACTGGCCGGCTTACCTAACTCGAACAGTTTTACACCGCGCGTATGCGATGCAACCATGATCGGTGTAAAAATTTCGCCCTGGGTAATGTTGGTGACCGTAATTTCGTATTGTGCGTTATCACGTGCCAGTGCTGTGCCGGATAACAACAGGGCACTTGCAAGACTCGTTGTCGTCAGTATTGTTCTTATGATTTTCATGATTTGCCTCCAATGCTCGAATTTATGTGAGTGTTAATTTTCGAGCCGGTCCTTCACGGAGGCATCACACAAGTGTCACATTTTCATCACGTACTTTGTACAGGAAGTGGGGCTTTTTACTGTTTGTATGCAGGGATCTGAAATGAAAACGTAGTGCCATGATTGACACGGCTGGTGACATTGATCGTACTGCCGTGTAATTCCAGTATGCGCTTGGTAATTGCCAGGCCGAGACCAGAGCTGGTCGTGGTACGACTTTTATCGATACGGTAAAAACGATTGAAGATCTGGCTTAGTTCCGCCTTGGGAATACCACAGCCGTTATCAGTGACCACAACGATTACTTTTTTATCCGTCGTTTTAACTGTAATCATCACCTTGCCGCCCTGCTCTGTATGG
>JASFLL010000030.1:0-8758 GCA_050118115.1 Thioalkalispiraceae bacterium | reverse complement strand
CGGCAGGTGGGTTTGTTAGGACGCGTGGGGTTTCCGCGGCAGCTGCTTCCATCAGCTGCATGGCCAGTTCGGGATCATCGTGATAGCTGATCGAAACTGGCAGCTTTAGACGGACATTGGGATCCTTGTAACTCCAGTTGATGACTTCACTGGTAATCAGATTTTCATTCGGAATTAAGGTATCCACGCCATCACGATCGCGAACAACAATATAACGCGCACGTAATTCTTCCACCCAGCCAAATTTGTCACCAATACTGATGGTGTCGCCCGGTTTGATGGATTTATCGAATACCAGCAGGAAGCCGCTGATAAAGTTACTGGTGATGCGTTGCAGACCAAAACCAATACCGACACCCAGCGCGCCACCAAAGACCGTGAGGGCGGTGAGATCAATGCCAGCGATATCCAGTCCGATCAGAATAGCAAAGGTGACGATCAGGAATTTAAAAAACTTGGCCAGGGCGACCTTGATACTGGCGTTGATTACCTGGGAAGAGCGCAGACGACGTTCCACGGTTGCAGAAAACCACAGGGCAATCGTGAAGAACACAGCTATATAAATGGTGGACTCAACAATACTCAATAGCGTGAACTCGGCACTGCCCAGCTTAAAGCCGATGTCCTGCATGCCGCTGCGCACCGCCGGTAACAAATCAAACAGGTAGAGGGCCACGATCAGCCAGATACTGATAGAGATGATATTTTCCCAGGCCTTTAACAGGGGCGAAGGTTTAAAGGCTTTGCGGAGTATATATATAAGTAGACGAATACCGGCCAGCGAGAGCAACAATGGCACCGCAATGTTCAGCAGTTGTGCCGGTTGCTGGTAGCTATGCATAATGGCGCGACTGATCAGGACCAGTAGCAGGGCGCTCAGCGGAAACAGGATACGTTTTACGCTACGAAAGGTGATGCGTTTCAGATTGCGGGCATCCAGGGCGGCGGTACGATCGAACAGGTATTTCCCGGTAAAATGCGCAAGTAAAAAGGCAAGCAGTAAACTGACGGCCAGAATCACCAGCTGCAGCCAGTTCTCCGGCTGGTTGAGTTCGTTAATGGACAGCCAGAGCGAGCCCAGAATGTCGTTGTTGTCTTCCATGTTGCAGGGACTTTTTATTACCGGGATGGGATAATCATAAGCCATGTGCGACTCAATGTAATCAGGAAAGGCTGAATTTTGCAGGATAAATTCAAACGAAAAATACGTAGTTTTGTACGGCGCGAAGGACGCCTCACCAAAGGTCAGCAACGGGCACTGGATAACCTGTTCCCTCTGTATGGTCTGGTACCAGTTGAAAATGAACAGATCAATTTTGCGGCAATTTTTGATAATGACCATCCTGTTCATTTAGAAATTGGCTTCGGTAATGGTCAGGGCCTGACACAGATGGCGGCGGCACAACCGGATATTAATTTTGTCGGAATCGAGGTGCATCGCCCCGGCGTGGGCAATGCCCTGTTACAGGTTGAGGCACAGTCACTCCAGAATGTACGCGTCATTTGTGAAGATGCGGTAGAAGTGCTGACCCAGCATATTGCCGATGAAAGCCTGTCAGCCGTTTATATCTTTTTCCCTGATCCCTGGCATAAAAAACGTCATCACAAACGTCGCCTGGTGCAGGTAAGCTTTGTAGAAGTGCTTAAGCGCAAACTAAAACCCGGTGCGATCTTACACTTCGCCACTGACTGGGAAGACTATGCCCATCACATGCAGACAGTGATGCAACAGGTCGAGGGTTTTGAAAACCTGGCTGAAGATAAAACCGGATTTAGTCCGCGTCCGGAATACCGACCGGTGACCAAGTTTGAACAACGCGGTTTGCGGCTGGGGCATGGGGTCTGGGATTTGATTTTCAGGAAGAAAAGTTGAACGAGCTCGTCATTATAATTTTTGCCCTGGTAGCCGCAATCGGGTTGTCATTGTTGTTCTTCGGCCTCCTGGCGGCGATTGTGACTGCTGCCGGTCATAATAAATACTGGGGTATCGCTTCGATCATATTGCCACCGGTTGCCATTGTGTATTGCCTGTTAAACCCGGAACAGGCAAAGTATCCTTTAAAATTACTGGCAACAGGCCTGGTTACCATCATCGCTCTGCTAATAATCAGCCAGATTTTACTGCAATTAAAACTACTCTGATGTAGCTGGTCGGGTACATAAGCTGCTTGAGGACAGAACGACGCCGATGTTCTATAGAAAAGGAACCAGCAATTTTTTATATGGCGCATGCCGAGATGTGACGATAGACACAAGAAGTTTCTGTGGTTTTTAAATAACCGGGTCAGGTATCTTACCGGGATCACTTTCACTATTTACGATGTTTACACTATATGATTGAACTGGTTCACAGAAAAGAAGAACAGATGTCAGCAGATGCAGTTATGACATTTATTATCTAACTTAAGGAAGGAGTTAGTCTATGATTATTGATCATATTGGCTTTGTGGTATCGGACTATGAAAAGAGCAAAGCATTTTATTCAAAGGCCCTGGCGCCGCTGGGCATCAGTCTGGTGATGGAGGTAGAAGGCTGGGCTGGCTTTGGCCGGGACAACAAACCCGAGTTCTGGTTTGGTCAGCAGGATGATGCCCATAAACCTATGCATGTTGCCTTCTCTGCAGATAACAGGGATATGGTCGATCAATTCTATGCGGCGGCACTGGCAGCTGGTGGCAGAGACAATGGTGCGCCTGGCATTAGGGCTATTTATCATCCAAACTATTATGGTGCGTTTGTGATTGATCCGGATGGGCATAATATCGAGGCAGTTTGTCATGCCCCCGAATAAATCCTGCAATAAGATTTGATCAAGGTGGTATTTTAATTATGGGTAGTCCTGCGCAAATAATGTGGGCAATGTTCTTCGGTGCCATCGGCCTGGGATTCTTTACTTATGGAAAAAGGCAAAAGGCCATCGTGCCGCTGATGGCCGGTATTTCTCTGTTTATTTTTCCTTATTTTATCTCAAACGTGTACCTGCTTGTCGCGGTGGGGGCCGGGATTGTGGTTGTGCCCTACTTTATACGAATATAAGCAGTGCGCTTCCCTAATTAGGGTAGTGATCCTGGATACTGTCATGTACCACGATATCCATTCCCCTGGCGGCGACCAGTCCCTGTTGTTGCATGTTTTTCAGGACACGGCCAACGGTTTCACGTTTACACCCAACGATACGTGCAATTTCCTGTCGCGATATATGCAACTGCATCCCATCCGGGTGGGTTTTGGCATCCGGTTCACTGCATAACTCCGTCAGGGTGCGGGCAATGCGTCCGGAAACATCCATAAAGGCAAGTCGCGTTACGCGACGGCTGGTTTGTAATAAACGTTGTGACAGTTGCAGACCAACCGCCGTCAATATCTGGGGATGTTCATTCTTTAATTCACCCTGGAACAATGTATGCAGTTTGTCGTACTCGATCTCTGCCAGTACACAGGCCGAGCGTGCACGGATGTTGGCGGTACGTTGTTCGGTCTTGTAGAACAGGCCCATTTCACCAATGAAATCACCGGTATTGAGATAGGCGAGAATAATCTCGTTGCCATCTTCATCGCTGTCAATGACCGACGCGGAGCCATCAATGAGGTAGTAGAGGCGATCGGCGGCACCGCCGGCCTTGAGGATCAAGCCTTTTTTGGGAATCTTGCGCGTGTCACAAAAAGATAAGAAGCGCTCAATGGCTTCCTGATTGATTACGACCACTTCATCATGATTTTGTTTTCGGTGCATAGCTCTATAGTTATTAAATGCGCTGAATCTGCGGGGCCTTGTCGTCGCGCCCTTCGTTAACACCGATCTGGCGGTGTGTCATTATTTTGATATCGGCAAAAAAGCGGGCAGCTTTAAGGTCAGTTGGCCGGCCACAGCCAGGCGGCACCACGTACTCCGCTGGAATCCCCGTGCTTGGGTGGGACCAGCCGGGTCGCAACATGGTCGGAGAAGACATATTTTGTCCAGAGTTTCGGTACATGCTCATAGAGGCGGGAGACATTGGACATGCCGCCGCCCAGGACAATCACGTGTGGGTCGATAATATTGATAACGCTGGCCAGGGCACGGGCCATGCGATCTTCGTAGTCATTCATCAGTTTTGTTGCGAGTGGTTCACCGGCCTCGACCTGCTGAATGACGTCCTGGGCTCGCTCTGCCTTGCCGCCGGCCGCCAGGTAATGGCGGGTCAGCCCTGTACCGGACAGGAAGGTCTCAATACAGCCGTGCTGGCCACAGAAGCATGACAGTCCGGGGCGTTCATCATCTCGCGGCCAGGGCAGCGGATTGTGGCCCCATTCGCCACCGATGGCATTCGCCCCGGTGACCACCTGTTGATTGATACAGATGCCACCACCGGTGCCGGTTCCGATGATGACCCCGAATACTACTTCAGCCCCCTGGGCGGCACCATCGGCGGCTTCCGAGACGGCGAAGCAATTGGCGTCATTGGTGATACGAACCGGCCGCGCCAGTTTTTCCGCCAGGTCTTTTTCCAGCGGTTCGCCGATCAGCCAGGTGGAGTTGGCGTTTTTGACCAGGCCAGTGTGGGGCGAGATGGCCCCGGGGATCCCCATACCGACGCTACCGGTCTGTTTAGTCTGTTGTTCCAGGTAAGCCACCACGTCGTGGATCGCCTGAAGTGTGCCGGGGTAGTCATCGCGAGGGGTATTGATACGGTAACGAACCAGTTCCGTGCCATCATTGGCCAGGGCAATACCTTCAATTTTTGTCCCACCAAGATCGATACCAATCCGCATGCTTACACTCGTCTTTTTTGTTTACAGTAATTCAGTATCTTCGTGTGAATAGGCCGGTGAGCAACAACACAGGATATGCAAATTTTCACTCGCCGTGTTTTCGATGCAGTGGGCCGTGCCCGGTGTAATACAGATACTGTCACCGGGTTGAACGTCAAACTGTTGCGCACCGAGCGTCATCCGTCCTGTTCCCTGGGTAATATAATAGATTTCTTCCGTCTCGTGGTGTTTATGCAGGGCCGTTATCTGTCCAGGCGGTACGATCGCTTCAGCCAGGCTTTGGTTTTTATTGTGCTGCGTACCAGGGTGCATGAGTTCCTTGATAAAAGAACCGTCTTTGGTTTGGTAGCTTTCAATATCTGCGTAGCGTGTTCGCATCATTGACCAGACCTGAGTTTGAATTTGACGGCTTTATCGATGCGTGGCAGGACGACGACCATGTGGGGCTGATTGATCATCATGATGCGGGTACTTCCTGGTCTGGGCCGGGTGACGACGACATCGACCAGTAAAGCCTTTTGTGCATTGATAATATTCTTTATCTGGATGGCATAACCCCCGGTGCGCCGTTCACCCATACACACCGCAATCACCATCTGTTTTTTAAAATTGATTTTTGGCAGGTTGCCAAGATTGCCATTACGGTGCACGCCCCAGAATTCTGTAAACTCACGCGCAGAGCGCAGGGTCAGAAGTTTTTGCTGGGTCCAGCCACTGGTTGTTCCCTCACTGAGTACCCGAAAGGGGACATGGTTATCTTTGACAACCACAGGTTCTTGAGTAGTACAGCCTGCGATAACAATGGTCAGGGCCAGGCTAACGAGTAGTAATAGTCTCACGGCTTAATGGCCTCACTGACATTGGACTGCAGGATCTTGTCCAGGCGAATGTTTACGTTTTCACCTGCAACCGTTCTGGCAATCAGGTATTCTTTTTTATCGATAGTCTTCAGGTCCACGGGTATCAGACTTTGTTGCTGTTTAATATCGTGTGCATCCGTCCAGACAAGTTGTAACATGACACGGTGCATGATGGCCAGTTCATATTCCGAGTGTAAACCACAATCTACAGGGATATAGCGATCATTCTGTTCATTCATTTTCGGCTCTCAGGTGAATTCGGGCCGCTTCTGTGATGCTATCAATTTCGATAGTGAACAGGATAGGGCGGCAACAGACCTGGCAATCCTCGATATATTCCTGCTCGCCGGCACTCAGGTCAACCAGGGTGGTAAAGGATTCACCACAGTAGGGACAGAGGGCGAGGTATTCCTGTACCAGGTTATTATTCATTTACTTCCTGACTCTGCGGGTAAAAATAATTCGGTAAGATTGTTCAAAAATTGCAGGCCGGTTTGTGTGGGCTTGATATGCTTGAGTCCCCATTCGATCAAACCGCGTGACTCCGCCTGTTGTAGTTGCTGTTCCACATGAGAAATTGGTAACCCGGTACGTTGCTGGAATAAAGCAGACTCGAAACCTTCAGTCAGGCGCATACTGTTCAGGAAAAACTCAAAGGCAGTAGTAGCCTGGTCTAATATCTGTGTGCCTGATATTCGTTCCTGTGGTTTAGCTGCAGCCAGATAGTCACGTGGGTTTTTGACTTTCCAGCTGCGCTGAATTTGCTGACTGGCGACATGGGTGAGCTTACCATGCGCGCCGGCACCGATCCCCAGGTAATCACCGAACTGCCAGTAGTTAAGGTTATGCTGACAGGCCTCTCCCGGTTTTGCATAAGCCGAGATCTCATAGCGATCAAAATTATTCAGTGCGAGTTGTTCGCGGCTTCGCTCTTCGATATCGGCAATCCGCTCATCATCGGGCAGCAGGGGAGGGTGTGCATGAAAATAGGTATTGGGTTCCAGGGTCAGTTGGTAATAGGAAATGTGTGAGGGATGCATGGCCACGGCCATTTGTATATCACCGGCTGCCTCACCCGGCGTCTGACCAGGCAGTCCATACATCAGGTCGATGTTAATTCTTTCGAAGCCAGCCTGATGCGCAGCTTCAATCGCCTTGATGGCCTGTCTGGCATCATGGATCCGCCCCAGTGTTTGCAGGTGACTGTTGTTAAAACTTTGTACACCAATTGAAAGGCGATTGATGCCGCTGGTATAAAATTCACTGAACTTGGCCTGTTCCACCGTGCCGGGATTAGCTTCCATGGTAATTTCCAGATCAGGTTTAAGGTTGAGACGTGCCCGTAAGCCCGAGATAAGTTGATCCATGGCCCTGGCCGAAAACAGGCTGGGTGTACCACCACCCATGAAAATGCTGTGAATTTTACGCCCCCAGATCCCGGGTAATTCCTGGTCGAGGTCATCAAGCAAACGGTTGATGTAATCTGCTTCTGGCAATTCATCTTTAACAGTATGTGAGTTGAAGTCACAGTAAGGACATTTTTTGACGCACCAGGGAAAATGAATATACAAACCAAGCGGTGGTAACTCGCTGAATTGCTGCATTGCGTTTACTTGTCTTGTTTAGTTGGCTCGATCTTGATGGGAGCGACCAGCTCTTTGGTGTTGGCAAAAAACGAATCAAGGCTGACGGTTTTTTTCAGGACAAACATCGGTGGTTTCATTATATCGGAATAGACCGGCTGTGACTGATATTGCGGCTCGTTGACATAAGTAATCAGATAAGCAGTGCCGACCACGACAGCGGTCGTGATAGCTGAGGTAATGCGCGTCTTGCGTTTTGTAAAATGGGTACTCTGGCGCAGGTGACCATAAAAGAGTATATAGGCAAATGCGAGATCCGAAAAAATGATCAGTAAGTCAGCCAGGCCATTGATGGGAAAAATAAACTCAAGGTACTCGAAGGCGAGTTCAATAAAATAAAAACCGGATAGCAGTAGACCGACAAATATTCCGTGATAGGCAAAATAAAACTTGTGGGTCACCACCTTGCTGACGATGGACCAGGCAAAGGTCCAGATCACAATTACGATAAGCACCGGCAATACAGCGCCGAGTATTTGATTAAAGTGTGCTTCGGTGGTGGTGGCAAAATACTGGTTGGCTAGTAGTATGCCTGCAGTTAACGCCCAGATGAGAGGCAGGAAGAAGAAACTCGTCATCAACAGATGCCATTCACTGGGTTTGCCGTGATCGAAGAACGTTTCCTTGACTTCATAATTTTCCGATCGAACCCGAATATCAGTGTGGCCGATACGGATTCGCTGGTTTTCCTCCACGGTCAGGATGTCGTGGCGAACCAGGGGATGCAGGGTAAACATGCCGTTATCACTATGCAGGTCTGTCACCAGGATGTGGCCATCACCATCCTGCATCATTTCGATGTGTTCGGGAGAAACATAACTGTCATCGATGATGATGTCGTTCCTATAAGAGCGACCTATTTTTAACGGGAACTGGTTGACCTTATGGCGTTCCTTAACTTTACCAAACCGATCCAGGATTTCGATGACTATGGGCGCTTCCATAAAAAGCTCCCTAAGTAATGCTTACTAAATTTTGCGGCATTCTCATAACTCACACCAGCGAGTACCAGGGTGGTGACCAGGCTTTTATTATTCTCATTGAGTGTCGCAGCAGTAAGAACCATGTCATACAGCCCCTCAAATTTTTTATACTGGCGCAAACAAAAAGCTGTTTTGAAGGTAATCATTTTGTGGGTAACATAGTCGGTCTTGCAACTATACTCGGTAAAGTCATCTTTACTGCTGGCTAAAGAAGTACTTGGATTACCAAAGTAGGAGCCAATCAACTTATAAAACCTGAACCTGCCCATGTCCTTGTCTTCAAAATAGATATGGTTATAGCGGATGGTTCCGGTACTTAAATAGCTATTTATATAGATGTCATTCTTGGTTGCACAATAATCGGTGGATTTACGATAAGGGGCATTACTGTTTCGTGAGTCACCCCAGCAGTTAATAAAGTCTGCAAGCTTGGCGGGTACCGTATACTCACCCAGATGTTTAGTGGGGAAGGGCCTGTTCATCAGTTCGGTCAGATATGTGTTCTGGTTCTTATATAATT
>JASFLL010000029.1:0-8791 GCA_050118115.1 Thioalkalispiraceae bacterium | reverse complement strand
CTTTTTGGCAGCCCTCGAGGCAGGGTTACCAGACTGTAGTGGCGTAGCTGTTGGCTTTGACCGCCTGGTGATGCTGGTCACAGGTAAACAGGATATAAAAGAAGTCATGAGCTTTACGCTCGATAATTGTTAAACAAAGCTTTGCTCAAGCTAACGAGTAAATTTACGCTGCCAGTTTCCGAGGTGGTGTCGCATATCATTAAGATAAGTACCATCCCAGCTGATTTGTTTACAGCCTGGACAAAAAGGTGTTTCTTCGTCGGTTGAAGTGAACTCAGTATTACACACGGTACAGCGGGTAAATGGATTATGTTCCCAGTCGATACTGACCAGGGCGCTGAGTTCTTCTGCACACTCATCGAGGTTCTCAGCATCAAGTAAAATGACCGTGCCGGGTGCCCGGCGGAGATCAGCCAACTGAGGGTTCTGGGTTAACAGCAGGCGTCCTTCATTGAGGGCCTGGCGTAGCAGGTAATACTCGGTATGACTCTCGGATGCAAATTCAGTATCGTATCCCGCGGCTCTCAACCAGCGACCGAGTCTTTGGAGTGCCATATCAACAAGAAATTTTGGCTCTTCGATGGTCATTGCTGTTCTCCTTCTCCCTGAGTTAGCAGGCCAGGAAGTCAGGACTTATTCAGGTGTCCTGATGACCCCGGTTACGATACCCAGGATCTGGACGTCTTCGTTTTTCAAAATGATGGGTTGCATGTCAGGATTGGCAGGTTGTAGACGTATACCATCCCGCTCAACGTAAAACTTCTTTAAGGTGACATGCTCGCCATTGATCATGGCAACAACGGTCTGGCCATTGGCCGCATATTCCCGTTTTTCGATCACGATGACATCACCTTCCTGGATGTTGTCATCGATCATGGAATGGCCGCGAACACGCAGGGCATAAGTATTTTTTCTCACCATGTTGGCAGGGACACGCACGGTCTCCTGCTGTTCGCAGATGTCGACAGGCTCCCCAGCCTGTACAAATCCGAGCAGTGGAATATCTGTCAGGACCTCGGACAAAGCATCCAGAGTTTCCAGATCGGCCGTTATTACTGGTCTTTTATTCTTTGAAATCAATAAACTAACGTTAGACATTGATATTCCTCTTTAAGTTTTCATAAAACATAGCTGATTTATAAAGAATATGCAATGCCGAAAAAAGGAGCAGGAGATGTGAGAAATCTCAGAACTAAACCCACAGAAGATGTTCTATATGAGAATAATATCGTTATAATCGCTCGCTTAATGAATCCTGAAAACAAAAAATCCTCACCTGCTGTCACTGTCATTGTGGTTCTCGGACTCCTGGCCATGCTCGCTGGCGTGGTATTCTGGGTCGTCATCAAACCCCAGTTAACACAGGTCGGTAGTTCCTCCGAACATGGTCTGCCCAAGGACATCGCCTCGGCGTATATTCCGGGAGGTCGCCCATTGGCGGGGATTCGCCTGATTGATCATGATGGCCAACCCTTTACAGAACAAAGATTCAAGGGCAAATGGACGTTTATGTTTTTTGGTTATACCCATTGTCCCGATGTTTGTCCGACGACCATGCTGATTATGAAAGCGGTATGGGCACGTTTACCTGAAGCGGCCAAACAGGCACCTGAGCCGCAGATGTTGTTTGTTTCGGTTGACCCGGATCGGGATACGCCGGAGATATTGAAAAGTTATGCGACTTTTTATAACCCGGAGTTTCTGGGCGTGACAGCCAAGCATAAATATCTGGATATCCTTACCAAGCAGGTAGGGGCACTGTATGGCTATGATGATGGTGTCAATGAAGGTGAATATACAGTGAATCACAGCGCACAGCTGGTTTTGATCGATCCAGATGGAAGGTTCCGTGCTGTCTTTTCGCCACCTCTCGCTGTCGATGATATCGTCAGGACGTTTCCGGCGATACGTGAGTATTACCAGAGAGTTGATAAATGATTATGAAAAAGAAAACAGCAGTGAAAATAACTTTACTTGGTGCACTGACAGTAGTGGTGATGTATGCAATTACGGTGATGTTTGTAGAAGCAAAGGATAATGTTGAAATCAGTAATGCCTGGGTTCCGTTGGCGCCGCCAAAAGCAAAAATCATGGCGGGTTATTTGACCATCAAGAATCCAACTGATGACACTATTGAGGTCACGGGTGTATCTTCTCCCGAATTTTCCCATGTCATGATTCATGAGACGATTGTCAAGGACGGTGTTTCAACAATGGAAATGCGCGACAAGCTGATTCTGGCCGCGGGAGAGGAGGTTGATTTTAAGCAAGGCGGACTCCATTTAATGCTTATGTATAAAACCAAGGTATTTAAACAAGGCGATCTGGTGCATCTGAAATTTACAACCAGTAAAGGTATAATTAGCATTACTGCTCCCGTTAAAAATCCGGTGCTGGTCGGTCAATAACTTCCATATTTCTTTATTTCTTTATGCAAAATAAAATCAAGTCCGCCTCACTAGGCGATTATCTGTTTGCCTTACCGCAATATATAATTCCACACCATCTGATCTCCCGGATCGTGCTGTTTGCCACCCGGGTTAAGATCGTATGGTTCAAGAATATGTTAATTCGCTTTGTCATCCGCCAGTACAAGGTCAACATGAATGAGCTCCAGTATTCGGATATCAACCACTACGCCTGTTTCAATGAATTTTTCACCCGTCCAATCAAAGAGTCGGCACGACCTGTTGCAGAAGGTGAAAAGGTACTATGTAGCCCGGTCGATGGGGCAGTCAGCCAGGTGGGTGATATAACAGACAGTACGATTTTTCAGGCCAAGGGCCATCAGTATTCTGCTAAAGCCCTGCTGGGAGGCTATGAAGATATTGCCAGTCAGTTTGAATCAGGAAAATTTGCGACACTGTATTTATCTCCCAGGGATTATCACCGTATCCATATGCCGGTTGCGGGTACGCTGGAACATATGGTCTATGTGCCGGGACGTTTGTTTAGTGTGAATCCACAAACCGTTCGCTGTATTCCCGGATTGTTTGCTCGCAATGAACGGGTTGTGACCGTCTTTGATACAGCCCTGGGACCGATGGCAATGGTACTGGTCGGAGCGATAAACGTGGGCTGTATTGAAACAGTCTGGCAAGGGGTGATTACCCCACCCCATCGTCAACCCGTACATCGCTGGGTGTATAAAGATCATCAGGACATTCAGCTGGATAAAGGTGAGGAGATGGGGCGTTTTAATATGGGCTCGACAGTAATCTGTCTGTTTGCCAATCCGGATCTTGAGTTCGATACCGCTATCACGCCAGAGGCATCGATCAAGATGGGGCAGGCGATGATTAAACTCTCATGATTACTTGAGATTCGGCTCTAATTAAGAGCCGGATTTATTCCACAGGGGTACTGGGATCATTACCCCAGTCTGACCAGGATCCCGGGTAACCTTTTACTTTTTCAAAACCAAGAGAATTCAGCATCAGGCAGGTATGCGCTGAGCGGTGATGGCTCTGGCAGTGACATATGATGGTCTTATCCGGCGTTATGCCCAGGGAAGTCAGGTCTGCTTTTAATCTCTCTGCATCTTTTAACTTCAGATTGTTGTCAGTATCCATGGCATTGGTCCAGTTATAATTGACCGCGCCCGGGATATGTCCGCCTCTGGCAGCAAAGACTTTGCTACCGGTGTATTCCTGGGGGCTGCGTGTATCGAGTATCACGGTATCACTGTCATTAAGGTGTAACAGGATATATTGTTTATCGGCAATCGGGGCATCCAGGTATTTAATATGTCGTTCAAGCTGGTCAGGTTTTTGCGGAAAGTTGAGTTCCTGTTCCAGTGGATGGTTTTCAGCGACCCAGGCAGGCAGTCCGCCATCCAGTAATGACAGTGGCTGATGGCCGATGCACTGCAGAGTCCAGAGAAAACGGCTGGCGCGTCCACCACCTTCATCGTCATAGGCGATGACATGAGTCTGTTTACCAATACCATACGTATTCAGAATCCGTGTCAGCTGGCCAATATCGGGTAATAGTCCCATACGTGGTTTGTCGCTGGTGACGATCCAGCTGTAATCAAGAAAAACCGCGCCAGGAATGTGATTTTTTACATAACTGTCCGGTTGGCAGAGGTCGACAAACAGTACGCCATCTTTACCTGTCAAGGTCTTAGCAAGTTCGGGTTCTATCACGAGGGGTAGGGCAGTTTGATTCATTTTTGGACATCCAGACTAAACAAGCGAGTGTGCATAAAGTATAATGATTTGCTTGGTTATAAGCTCACGCGAATTCTAATACATAAACAAAGGTAACATCAAAATGACTGCAAAATCTTTCATTCCTCCCAGGCGTACACTGATGGGGCCCGGCCCTTCCGATGTTAGCGAACGTGTCCTTCAGGCATTATCACGCCCAACTATCGGACATCTTGACCCTGCTTTCGTTGGCATGATGGATGAAATGAAAGAACTGTTGCAATATGCCTTCCAGACCAAAAACCAGTTGACCATGCCGGTCTCGGCACCGGGCTCAGCGGGCATGGAGACCTGTTTTGTTAACCTGCTTGAACCAGGTGACAAGGCTATCGTCTGTCAGAACGGTGTATTTGGTGGGCGCATGAAAGAAAATGTTGAACGTTGTGGTGCGACGCCGATAATGGTCGAGGATGAATGGGGCAAGGTAGTTGATCCCAACAAGCTCGAAGAAGCATTAAAGGCGAACCTTGATGCGAAAATTGTGGCCTTTGTGCATGCAGAGACATCAACCGGGGCCCAGTCAGATGCCAAAACCCTGGTCGAAATTGCAAATAAGTACGACTGTCTGACCATTGTCGATGCCGTGACTTCACTGGCTGGTACGCCCGTCCTGGTTGATGAATGGGGTATCGATGCTATCTATTCTGGTACGCAAAAGTGTCTGTCTGCCCCTCCCGGTTTATCACCGGTTAGTTTTAGTGAGCGTGCTGTTGATGTGGTAAAGAACCGTAAAACCAAGGTACAGAGCTGGTTCCTGGATCTGAGCCTGGTGATGGGTTACTGGGGTGGTGGCGCCAAACGTGCCTATCACCATACTGCACCGATCAACAACCTGTATGGTTTGCATGAAGCCCTGATCATGTTACAGGAAGAAGGACTGGAAAATGCCTGGCAACGTCATGCGACACATCACCAGGCACTGCGAGCCGGCCTCGAGGCAATGGGAATGAGTTTCATCGTTGCCGAACAGGATCGTTTACCACAACTGAATGCAGTCACCATTCCTGAAGGTGCCGATGATGCGACAGTACGTGGTAAGTTACTCCAGGACTATAACCTTGAGATTGGTGCCGGTCTGGGTGCCCTGGCAGGAAAAGTCTGGCGCATTGGTTTAATGGGCAGTGCCTGTAATATGAAGAACATCGAGTACTGTCTGGATTCACTGGATAAGGTCCTGAGCGAAGCGGGCGCAAAAATTCAATCAGGTGTGGCTGTAGATGCGGCGAAAGCGGCGTTTGATCAATACGCAAAAGCCAGTTAAATAAGCTCCTGAAACGGTGCTGACTGAGCTTGTCTAGTTCTGTCAGTATCCGTTTGATAAGCTTAACTGGTTGGGTTTAAATTTTTTGCCAGGAACAGCCAGGTCTCCACCACTGTATCCGGGTTTAAGGACAAACTGTCAATCCCTTGCTCCACTAGCCATAACGCCAGGTCCGGATGATCAGAAGGGCCCTGTCCGCATATACCTATATATTTGTTTTGCTGTTTACAGGCCTTGATAGCCAGTTCGATGAGGTATTTGACCGCCGGGTTGCGTTCATCAAACTCCTCCGCAATGATCCCGCTGTCGCGATCCAGACCCAGGGTCAGTTGTGTGAGATCATTGGAGCCGATGGAAAATCCATCGAAGTACTCTAAAAACTGTTCAGCCAGCAAGGCGTTAGATGGGATCTCACACATCATGATGTGTTTGAGATTATTCTCACCACGCACCAGTCCATTCTGCGTAAGCAGTTCACTGACTGCCTTTGCCTCTTCGACCGTGCGCACAAAAGGAACCATGATGGATACATTGTCCAGCCCCATACTGTTGCGTACTTTTTTGATCGCTTCACATTCCAGCTGGAAACAACGTTGAAACTGTTTGCTGATATAACGCGAGGCACCACGAAATCCCAGCATGGGATTTTCTTCTACAGGTTCGTATTCTTCACCGCCCAGAAGATTCGCGTACTCGTTGGATTTAAAATCTGAAAGGCGCACGATGACCTGCTTGGGATAAAAAGCGGCGGCGAGTGTGGCAATGCCTTCAGACAGTTTCTCAACATAAAATCTTACCGGGTCATTGTAACCGGCAATCTGGTTCTGGATCTGTTGCTTCAGTTCGTTACTGCATTGATCGATATTCAGGATCGCCAGGGGGTGAACGCCAATCATTCTGTTGATAATGAATTCCAGGCGTGCCAGGCCGATACCCGCATTGGGAATGGCCTGAAAATCAAAGGCACGATCCGGGGTGCCCACGTTCATCATCATTTTCACCGGTAACTCAGGCATGGACTCAAGGTCGATTTCATTAATCACAAAATCAGCGATACCCTCATAAACAAAACCGGTATCGCCTTTTGCACAGGAGACCGTCACTTCCTGTTCGTCTTTTATGAGTTCGGTTGCATTACCACAACCAACGATGGCTGGAATACCCAGTTCTCGGGCAATAATAGCTGCGTGACAGGTACGACCACCTCTGTTGGTAATAATTGCGGCGGCTTTTTTCATGATCGGTTCCCAGTCAGGGTCGGTCATGTCGGTAACCAGTACATCACCTTCGTTGACGCGATCGATCTGACTGACATTTTTAATAACCTTGGCTTTGCCCGCGCCTATGCGTTGCCCGATACTCCGACCGGTAATGATGATGTCACCATGTTGTTTTAGTTCATAGCGGGTGAGTACCTGTTTGTTTGCCTGGCTGGCTACGGTTTCCGGGCGTGCCTGCACGATATAGAGTTGACCATCAATCCCATCCTTGGCCCATTCAATATCCATTGGGCGACCGTAGTGATTTTCTATGGCAACTGCGAGGCTTGCCAGTTTATGTACCTCGTCGCCACTAAGCGAAAATTGCTGCTGTAGATGGGGTTCGACATTTTGTGTGAGTGTCGATGCCTGAAGCTGGTGTTGCTCACCATATACCATGCGTACGGCCTTATCGCCCAGGTTACGTCTTAGTATGGCGTGTTGATGTTTTTCAAGATTCGGTTTGTAGACATAAAATTCATCAGGGTTGACAGCACCCTGTACCACGGTTTCACCCAGACCATAGGCCGAGGTGATAAACACAACCTGATCAAAGCCTGATTCAGTATCGATCGAGAACATCACGCCGCTACAGGCTAAATCACTGCGAACCATTTTTTGTATGCCCGCTGACAATGCTACCTGGCGGTGATCGAAGTTTTGATGGACGCGATAGGCGATAGCGCGATCATTAAACAGTGATGCAAACACGTGTTTGATCGCCAGCATCAGGTTTTCGATACCATTAATATTGAGAAATGTCTCCTGCTGGCCGGCAAACGACGCCTGGGGAAGGTCTTCGGCGGTGGCTGAAGAACGCACGGCGTAACTGGCCTCGTTACCATAGCGGGTTACCAGTTCCTGATAGGCATCACGAATTTGCTGCTCAAATTCGGCAGGAAAAGGCTGATTGATAATCCAGTCGCGTATTTTCTTGCCGGTTGCGGCCAGGCGACCCAGATCACCGATATCCAGTTGATCGAGTTCTTTGTGGATGCGCTGATCCAGGCCCTCATGTTCGAGAAAATCACGATAGGCCTGCGCTGTTGTCGCAAATCCCCCCGGCACACGTACGCCGTGTTGGGACAGAGCCTGGATCATCTCGCCTAATGAGGCATTTTTGCCACCAAAGCTGGCGACATCATCGATACCAATTTTTTCAAACCACTGTATGACTGACATTTTTAATCCTTGTCTTAAAGTGCAATGATACTTGCCTGCTATGATTATGGAAGAGGGTAACAGGAATATGAAGCAACAAATTTTTTTAGTTTCAGATAGTACCGGTATCACGGTGGAGGCACTGGCTCATAGCCTGCTTGCACAATTTCCAGACATAGCATTTGAACTGACAACGTATCGTTATGTAGATTCCCCTGAAAAGATCGATCCGATCATCGAAATGGTGGCAGCTTATGGTATTGATGCAGATTCAAACCAGCCAGCAACTACGCCAATCATCATCAGTACACTGGTCGATGGTCAACTCAGGGCGAAACTGGAAAGTGCAAATGCGCATGTTTTCGACATCATGGCTGAGTTTCTGACTCCGCTGGAAGAGATTCTGCATGCTCAGGCCAGCCCCTCCCTCGGTCAGACCCATGGTCAGCAGGAAAACCGTCGCTATCAAAATCGGATGGATGCGGTTAACTTTGCCCTCATCAATGATGACGGGGTGACAGACAAGCACCTTGGTCGTGCTGATGTGATACTGATTGGACCTTCACGAACCGGCAAGACGCCTACCTGTCTCTACCTCGCCATGCAATACGGTATCTATGCGGCCAATTACCCGCTGGTGGAAGAAGATTTCGATCTGAAAGTATTGCCAGCGTCGCTACTCAAATATAAGGAACGTCTGTTTGGGTTGACCATTGAGCCGGAACGACTGCATGAAATTCGCCAGGCCCGCCGTGCCGACAGTGAATACGCATCTCTGCCGACCTGTGAGCGTGAGGTAAACCAGGTCAACCGGATGTACCGGGAAAACCGCATCCCGGTTTGCGACGTCACCCAGCGCTCTATCGAGGAAATTGCCACCCTGATCCTGCCCCAGCTCC
>JASFLL010000028.1:0-9008 GCA_050118115.1 Thioalkalispiraceae bacterium | reverse complement strand
TGCAAACCGAGGGAAGCAGCGGATGACCCTGGAAACACAAACAGCCGTACTGGGTTATGTGATTTACGGGGGCGCCGCCGGACTGGTCACCATCGGTTTGTATGCCATGGTGATGAAGCGTCATCTAATCCGCATTTTATTGGGTTTAACCTTATTGGAGGCGGGAGTCAATCTTAGCCTGGTCGCTGCGGGATTTCGCCCCGACGCAGTAGCCCCCATATTCAGCGGCACTGCAACCGCCGGGTTGTCCATGGTGGATCCCGTGCCGCAAGCCCTGATATTGACGGCCATCGTTATTGGCGTTGGCGTGCTCGCGCTGGCCTTGGCCATGACGGTAAGAGTGCAACGTGCTTACGGTACTCTGGATACTCGGCAACTGGCTGAATACCTGGCAGCGGATCAAATGGTAACGGCGAAATCCGGCAGTGCATCCGCAGAAGCCGGTGAATCCGCTACCCCAGGGAGCACTTCATGAATCCGGTAGTACCTATAGTGATCCCCATGCTGGCGGCGCTGCTATTACCCATGGCTCAGCGTATCCACACAACCGCCGGCCGCTGGTTCGGACCCGCAGCCGTAGCGGTTAATATTCTTATCGCCATCGGATTGTGGTTATCGGTATCAGCCCATGGACCGCTCACCGAATCCGTTGGAGGATTTGACGCACCGCTGGGTATATTGTTGCGCGCCGATTGGTTTGCGGTGGTGTTCGTGTTCGCCGTATCCGCCATGGCGTTATTGCTGTGGCCCCGCGGTGAAAGCGACCGCGTTCGGGAAGAAAGCCTGATGCTGCTGTTAGTCGCCGGCGGTTGTGGCTTGGCGTTATCGGCGGATCTGTTCAATTTATATGTGTTTTATGAACTGGTGGCAGTGGCGTCTTATGGCCTGATCAGCAGCCGCGCTAGTGGCGCCAGCTTCGCGGCCGCTTTGCGGTTTCTGATTTTAAGCGCGGCCGGATCGGCGTTGGCGTTGCTGGGCATTGCCATGGTGTATTCTGCCACGGGCACGTTGAATCTAGTGCAATTGGCCCAAGTTGCCCCCGGCGCTTTACACGGCCCGCTGGGCATGACGGCGTTTACTTTGATGCTGCTGGGTTTCGGTGTTAAGGCGGAACTGTTTCCCCTGAACACCTGGGTGCCTGAAGTCTATAGTGCAGCCTCCGCGCGTGTGTCCGCCTATTTGGCGGGGGTGGTGTCGAAACTGGCGCTTATCATCGTATTACGCCTGGTATTGACAGCGTTTGCCGATTCACCCGCGACCAACTTGCTCTTAGTCGTGGGCATGGTCACGGCGTTAAGCGGCGAATTAGCCGCACTGCGCGCCACTGAGTTTCGGCGTATATTGTCATATTCCTCCATAGGACAGTTAGGTTTGGCGGCCATGGCGTTCTCCGTACCCGGCAGCTTAGGTATACTGGCCGGCACGGCCATTATGTTGCATCACCTCATGGTCAAACCAGCCTTGTTCTTGCTGGCCGAGCAATGGTTGCCTGCAACAGGCCCATCAAGCATCCAACGCTTGGCTGGCCTGGCCAGTCGTTCCCCCTGGAGCGCGGCGTTGTTTATGATGCTGGCATTATCGTTGATTGGTATTCCACCGCTACCGGGTTTCTGGGCCAAATATTTACTGATTTCGGCGTTACTTACAGAAGCCAGCCTATGGCATATGCTCGCCATAGGGCTGGTGGTAATAGTAACCGTTGTAAAAACGGTTTATTTCATGGGCATTGCGCAACGTTTGTATCAGAGTGAACCGCCGGAACCGAGGCGTTTGGAATGGCAAAGTGAAATCGGATTAAAACAGCCCTTCACACCGGCCGCCGTGCTGGGCGGGCTGGTCATCCTCAGCACATTGTTGGCGGCACCCTTGGGTGGTATGCTGGCGCAACTCAGCGAACAAGCAATGGAATTGAGCGGCGCAACAGCAATGCAATCGGCGGCGGTCGTGATCCGTGAAGGAGCGGCACCATGAGTCTGTTAGACGGCTTATTACTCGCGTCTTTCGCGACCACTGTAATTATGTTTCTGTTTGGCGACCGGCCGCGGGTGGCCAGGCTAAGTGTAGGCTTTTACGCCCTACAATTGCTATTAGCAGGACTGCTGGGTTACCAACTCACGCCAGGCTCGGAGGCAATGATTAGCTCGGGCATTGGCTTTACCGTGATGGGTAACTCCATGAGTTGGGCCATGTCAGGCTTGGGTTGGTTTTTCACCGTGATCACCATCGGCGCCGCTTTGTTCAGCGCCTGGTATGCCGCCGGGCAATGGTCGCAGGAGCAACGTGGATTGCGCTTATTTCATGGCGCCTTGGCGCTGAATGTATTGGCCATGTTGATATTGCTGGCCAGCGGCGACTTGTTGAGTTTATTCATCGGCTGGGAATTGGTCAGTTGGGCCAGCTATTTGATCATGGCACAGCGCGGCGGTGTGGCGGCGCGGGCCGCCATGCGCTATATCGTCTACGCCATGGCCGGTGCCATGGCGATATTAGTTGCCATTATCATGGTGCGGCAACACGCCGGTTCCTTGCAATTCGATGCAGTGCGGACCGCTTTGGTCAGCGCGCCGGATGCTTTTGTGTGGGTGGTGATGCTGTTATTCGGCGCCGGCTTTATGGTGAAAATGGCCATGGTGCCGTTCCATTTATGGCAGGCCGAAGCGTACAGCGAAACGCCGGGGCCGGCGGCGGCGTTCCTGGGCGCGATTTCCTCGCGCATGGGTTTGTTCGCGCTGTTGATCGTACTGGTACAACTCATTGGTCTGGAACGGTTGATGGCCATGGACGTGGTGTTCAGCTTTTGGGATGCCCGCACCCTGTGGGCCTGGCTGGCCGCCATTACTATTGTCATTCCTACCTATATCGCCCTCACCCAGAGCGATGCCCGTTTGTTACTGGCCTGGCACGGCATCGGCCAGGGAGGGTATATGTTATTGGGTATCATGGTGGCATCCCCCATGGGCGTTTCCGGCGGACTGCTGCATGTGTTTAACTACGCCACCAATCAAGCCGTGTTATTTCTCGCCGTGACCGCCGTATTATACCGCACCGGCACCACTGATTTGGACCGTTTGGGCGGCCTGGTGACCCGTATGCCGCTATCGTTCATCGCCATGCTGATGGGTATCATCGGCCTGGCGGGCCTGCCGCCCATGAACGGCTTCGTTTCCAAATGGATGGTGTACAAATCACTCATCGACAATGAAATGCCGCTGCTGTTTTTGGCCGCGGCCATAGGCACCCTGGGCACCATACTCAGTGTTTATAAACTCATTCACAATACCTTTTTGGGGCAGTTGCGCCTGGAACATCAGGACATTCAAGAAGTACCGTGGAGCATGAGTGTGCCCATGCTCATAGTAGGCGCCACGGTGTTTATCACCGGTTACATGCCGGGACTGGCGCTGGATATGGTCAGCCTGGCGCAACACGCTTTGGGCGTCGCGCCATTAAACTATAGTCTTGGTGGCGTGCAAACCGAACATGGCGGCCTCAACATGTTATGGGTGGTGAGCATACTCCTTTTCAGTATCGGCATCGGTGCCCTGGTGTTTTTCATGGGCAACCGCAGTACGAAAGTACATCAACTGGATAACTATGCCGGCGGCCATTTCCTGTCGGCAGACATACGCTATCATTACAGTCACAATTTTTACGCCGGGCTGATGCGGGTTATTGGCCCGTGGTACCGCGGCAGTATCGTCTGGCTGGAGGCGGCCGTGGGTTCTGCGGTGCAATTTTCCAGTTCGGTGGCCCTGGGCTTATATCGCCGGGTGAACGCCGCGATTTATTTGCCCGCGGTATTGTTATTGGCGCTGATGTGGATGTGGATATGAACTGGCTGGAACTGATCATCGAGATACTTCTTATGCCAGT
The DNA here is from genome assembly GCA_050118115.1 of Thioalkalispiraceae bacterium. Lineage (GTDB taxonomy): Bacteria > Pseudomonadota > Gammaproteobacteria > UBA6429 > Thiohalophilaceae > SZUA-24. The sequence goes on along the minus strand of JASFLL010000028.1, from coordinate 5,135 downwards.
CATCGCCTTTGCGGTGGGCATGGCGCTGCTGTTAATGATGCGCAGGGTTAGGGCCAGAATTGAGCGGCGGGTAGGCCCGCCGTTGTTGCAGCCGTTGTATGACATACTCAAACTGTACGGCAAACGTACTCAGATTTCCCACGGTGTGCTGCACGACGTAGGCGCCATTATGGTCATCGGCGGTTATGTCGCCGCCGAGATATTTCTGCCGGTGCCCGGTTTCGACGGCTTGGCCAAACAAGGTGACATCATTACCTTGTTCTATTTGATGATGGTGCCGTCATTAGGGCTGGCATTGGGCGTGGGTCAATGCGCCAACCCCAACGGTTCCATCGGTATTGCCCGGGCGCTTACGTCCATGCTGGCTTATGACGTACCATTTATGATCGTCATTGCGGGTGCGGCGCTGGTGTATGGCACCACCGATTTGACGCAAATCATCGCTATTCAACAACAAGGCGGCTTGTCCACCTGGGGTTTGACGGTCATGCCGTTATTAGCGGTGGCGGGACTCATTAGTGCGCACGCCATGCTGGCCAAAGAACCGTTCGAGATTTACGTGGCACCTGCCGAGATTGCCACCGGCCCCATGGTGGAAATGAGCGGCAAATACCTGGGATCGTTGTTTGTCATGCAATGCTTCCAAACCTATACGGTCGGGGTATTATACGTGACGTTGTTCCTGGGCGGCGGTAGCACCTGGATCGACTTTCTGCTCAAAGTGTTCGCGGTGATTTTTATCTCCTCCGCCGTCACCGTGATCTTTCCCCGCTATAAAGGCGAGCAAGCCATACGCTGGCTATGGAAGTGGCCTACCGGTATCGCACTGGCGGGGCTGGCCGCGGTGATGATGTTATAAATGATGAGGTAGTCCATGGATACCAAACAACCCAAGAAAACCAAATTCATTACGCCACTGGTTACGCAAGCCAATGACGCGACTTGCCAAACCAGTTCGAGTAATCCCCTGCAAAAGGTGTTTGACAGCTTTATGGATTTTTGCCGCGCCCGGTCATTATTCATTCTGCATTATTGCACGGGATGCGGCGCCATTGAGTTGCCACCGGCGATGACGTCACGTTTCGATATGGAGCGGTTGGGCATCCAGCCCATGGTGACGCCCCGGCAGGCGGATATTCTGTTGATCACCGGTTATGTCTCCATCAAGACACTAAAGCGCATCATCCTCACTTACGAACAAATGCAAGCGCCCAAATACGTCATCGGTATCTGTTCCTGCACCGTCAACGGCGGCATGTACTGGCAAAGTTACGCCACCGCCAAAATACTGAGCGAATATATGCCTGTGGATATGTATATCGCCGGATGCATGCCGCGTCCCGAAGCGGTACTGGAAGGACTGGGCCGCCTGCAAGAGCGAATCAAGACCGGCCAGGCCAGCGCCTGGCAGGATTATTACCAGTACTACGACCACTATCTCGGCAACCAACAACAGTTGTTTGGCGAGTCCTGGCACACACCCACCGATGTCATTGGCGAGGCCCGCCACTACGACTTAATCGGTCCGCAAACCCTGGGGGAACACACCGCTGTGCTGGAGAAATACTTGCAACACCACGATGAACTGGGTGTGCCGCGCAGTACCCCCGATCGCAGCACATCCAGCGAAACCAAATCCATCATCAATACAGAGGCAAAACCATGAGCGTGGTAACACCCACCTGGCTGGACAGTGTATTGCGCGAATTGCAAGGCCTGCGTATTAAACAAAAGAGCGCGCGCCGCATTCGGGTAGATATTTCCTCGGACGCCGCGCCCGCATTGATGGAATTGCTCAAGGGACGCGCCGGTTATTTGCACTTGTCCAGCATTTCCTGTGTGGATTGGCCGGACAGTGATGAATTCGAACTGGTCTATCATCTGTGGTCGTATGAAACCAAAGTTATGATTTCGGTACATACACGGGTGGCACGCTCGCCTGGTGTGTATGTGTCTGTGTATGATTTATTTGTCCCGGCGGGCTTTTTCGAACGGGACATTTATGAAATGTTCGGCTTGAAATTCGAAGGAACGCCGTTTATGGAAAAGTTTATTCTCACCGAATGGGACGGACCGCCGCCGATGTTGAAATCCTTCGACTCCGAAGCTTATGTGCGCGATACCTTCGGCTGGCAGGACTATAATCCCGATTGGCTTCAGGAAATAAAAGCCAAAGGTGGCGGTATTGTCGAGTAATGCAAAAATGAAGATAGCAAGAATATTCAGGAGTTGCGCATGAGGCCGGAAAATTATCAGGCGATTCATCATCCGCCCAGCCACGAATACGAATTAAACCTGGGACCCAACCATCCCGGCATCGAAGGCAACTACGCTTTCAAACTCAAATTGCAAGGTGATACGGTCGTCAGCGCCAAAGCCGACGGCGGCTATTTGCACCGCGGCTTTGAAAAACTCATGGAAGGCCGCTTGTGGATGCAGAACATCGCCCTGGTACCGCGCATTTGCGTACCCGATCCGGTGCCTATGGAAGTGGTGTATGCCCTGGGTGTGGAAGAGTTGTGCGGCCTGGACGTACCGGAACGGGCGCAATGGTTGCGGGTATTGCAGTTGGAACTGTCGCGCATTGCCGCTCACTTGTTTACCTTCGGCGGGCACGCCGCCACCACCGGCATGTATAGCAATATGTTCTGGGGCGTGGCGGACCGCGATTTGGTGCTGGATCTGTTCGAGCAACTGAGCGGCGGCCGGGTGTATCACATGTATAACCTGCCCGGCGGCGTGCGCCGGGATGCGCCGCCCGATTATTTACAACGGGTTAGTGAATTTTTAGATTATCTGGAAACGCGCTTACCGGAATACGATGATTTGTTTTTCGCCAACGCGGTGTTTATCAGCCGGGCCCGTGGGGTCGGTACTTTATCCCAAGAGCAGGCGTTGTCCTGGGGTGTCACCGGACCCAACTTGCGGGCCTGCGGCTTACCGTTTGACGTGCGCCGTGACGATCCTTATTTGGTCTACGACCAATTGGAGTTCGACGTACCCACGGAAGATGCCGGCGACGCCTTGGCCAGAGCCCTGGTGCGCCGCGGGGAACTAAAAGAATCCATACGCATCGTACGCCAGGTTTTGGAACGGCTGCCCGGCATTCCCGGTCCTGTGCGCAGCCCCTTACCCAATCCGCTGGCCTGGAATGTACCACCTGGCGAATCCTATGCGCGGGTGGAGTCTTCCAAAGGGGAATTGTGTTTTTATATTGTGTCCAACGGCGGCGACAAACCCTACCGCGTGCACGTGCGCGGCCCTTCCGCCACCCACGCCGTGCAAGTGATGGAACGCCTGTGCGCTGGCTGCCGTTTGGAGGATGTGGCGCAAACCATGTTTTCCCTGGACGCATGCCCTCCCGAGGTGGATCGGTAATGGCTGAGATTAAATACAAAGAAGCCGGCAGCTTGCTGCGACCTTTCAAGGCGCTGAATTTCTTGGGTCGCAAACCGGTAACCGAACCTTTAGGACCTCGGCCGGCGTCTGACAACTACCGGGGTTTTCATCTTAATGACTGGCAACTGTGCGTGGGCTGCAGCACCTGCCAGAAGATTTGCGACAATCAAGCCATACGCATGGTGTACATCCCGGACCTGCCGGAAGATCCCGAACAAGGAATACGCGCGCAGCGTCCGGCCATAGACTACGGCCGCTGCTGCTGGTGCGGCTTGTGTGTGGACTTGTGCCCGACCGGCTCTTTGTCTTTGTCGCGGGAATATGTACACACCTGCACCGAAGACAATATCGGCAGTTATTTCGTGCTGCCCGATCTTAACGGCGTGCACGGTACGCCGTTTGCCAAGGGCTGGGCCAAGTCGGACGACTCCGACCTGGTACAACTGGAACGCGTGCCCATGCTCATGTTAAGCACCGAGCAACGCGACGACTCCTTTGTGGAAACCGTCAATGGTTACGATGAACAAGCGGCGCTGGTGGAAGCCTCGCGCTGCGTGCAATGCGGCATGTGCCATGACGCCTGCCCCACGCATATGCATGCACCTGAGTACATTCGCGCCATCTGGAACGGCGACCTGGAACAAGCGGTGGAACAAATCTACCGCACCAATCCCTTGGCCCATGTGTGCGGCCGGGTGTGCACCCACCGCTGCGAAACCGCGTGCTCCATCGGCAAGCGCGGCGAGCCCATCGCCATTCGCTGGCTCAAGCGCTACGCCATGGACAACGTCAGCCACGAGCGCATCAAACACATCGCCACCCGCGGGCGCAGTACTGAATTAAGCGCGTTCAAAGTGGCCATCATCGGCGCGGGACCTGCCGGACTGACCACCGCCTACGACCTCGCCGCCAAAGGCTGCGCCGTAACACTATACGATGGTCTGCCGAAACCGGGCGGCATGATGCGCTACGGCATACCAGAATACCGGCTGCCTTACCAAAAACTGGATGAGGAGATCGCGGTCATCGAGGCCATGGGCGTGGAAATCCGTTGCAATTCCTGGATTGGCAAAGACATCAGCATGGCGCAGCTGGAGCAAGACCACGACGCCGTATTAGTGGCTATCGGATTGCATAAGGGGCGATCCACCCGCATACCGGGTTCCCAGCACGCCCAAGTGGTGTCCGCCATAGACTTGCTGCGTAAAGTCACATTGAACGAGACCTTTGATATTCCCAAACGCGCCGTAGTCATCGGCGGTGGTAACGTGGCCATGGATGCCGCCCGGACCCTGACGCGGCTGCAAAAGCAGACCTTTGGCGCCGTAGATGTCATCGTCACCACGTTGGAAACCCGCGAGCAAATGCTGGCGGACCTGGATGAAATCATAGAAGCCGAAGAAGAAGGCATTGTTATCAATAACGGCCGAGGCCCTCGCGAATGCACGGTAGTCCAGGATAAACTGACCGGTCTGGAAACGGTGTGTTGTATCGCGGTGTTCGACGAAGATGGCCGCTTTCACCCTCAGTACGACGATACGGATGTGTGTTTTTACGATGCCGATATGGTGGTGGAAGCCATTGGTCAAAGCACCGATTATTCTTTCCTCGGCGAAGAACTGACCGAACGCCTGGAGTGGGAACGGGGACGTTTAAAAATAGATTCAGAAGGCCTTACCTCGGAACCCTGGCTTTGGGCAGCCGGTGACGCCGTGGAAGGTCCGGACGTGGTGCAT
>JASFLL010000027.1:0-9101 GCA_050118115.1 Thioalkalispiraceae bacterium | reverse complement strand
ATGCGATGACCGGACAGGAAGCCGATCTTTCCCTGATAGACTTTAATAACAATAACCGTCTTGATGCTGGCGATGAAACCTCCGGTGGGCATGTAGCGATCGGTTCGTCAGAAGATCTGATCATCTTCAATGCCAATACGGTTCGCTCAGTCGGTGGCACACCCGGTACGGGTTTCTCCTGTCCACCTGGCTTCTCGGTATACATCAGAATCGAAACCCTGGCCGATGGTACCACCAAATCAACTCCCACCTGCCTGCTGGGTGGAAAACTTGGCCGCACAGCCTGGCGTGAACTTAAATTTTAATGAGTAACTAGTTATTATGAAAATGAAATCACTTCAAAAGATAACAAACTCGCAAGGTTTCACCCTGGTCGAAATAATGATGGTTGTCGCCATTGTAGTCATACTTGCTGGCGTTGCGTGGCCGCTGTATCAATCACAATCGCGTAAAAACTATCGAACAGAGGCGATTAGTGATCTCAGTAAAATACAGACCTTTATGAACCGCTGTTATGCGGATAACGGTGGCTATGAGTGCTGTGATAACGCAACGATGGACGCCTTTACAGCTGCGAATCCCCCTCCCATGCCACCGGCCAGGCGATACACCCTGACATTTGCAATAAGGAATGTGGATGGAGGGGCCTTTGCCTGTAAACAGGCCCAGGGTTACACAGTGACAGCAGCGCCAATACCTGGCACAGACCAGGCAAATGATACAAAATGTGCCTCATTCACCATTGATGAACTGGGTAATCGTACCGCACTCGATGGCGGCGGGGTCGCCCAACCCACATGCTGGACCGACTAGACAAAGAAAGTGTTGTTAGCTTTGTAACGCCCTGGGCAGGGAAAAGACGATATTCTCTTCCGTGGTTTTGAGTTCGCTGACCTGCTGAATACCCCACTCTCCCAGCTTTTTAATGACGCGTTTAACCAGCACCTCGGGGGCGGAAGCCCCCGCGGTTAAACCGATCCTGCTTTTGCCCTCCAGCCAGGACGGGTCAATTTGTGATTCATTGTCGATCAGATAAGCCGGTGTCCCCAGGCGTTCGGCCACTTCCTTAAGCCGGTTGGAATTGGAACTGTTGGGCGAACCCACCACAAACAACACGTCACAATCTCGGGCTAACTGTTTGACTGCATCCTGACGATTCTGGGTGGCATAGCAGATGTCATCTTTTTTTGGGCCACTGATATTCGGAAAGCGTTTACGCAGCGCATCGATCACGGCCGCCGTATCATCCATGGATAAGGTTGTCTGGGTAACATAACTCAGGTGATCGGGATCATTCACCTGAAGGGTTTCAACATCATCGACTGTCTCGATCAGGTACATCCTGCCACCATGGGTGGTATCGAACTGGCCCATGGTCCCTTCCACTTCCGGGTGCCCATCATGACCGATCAGGATACATTCCCGGCCGTCCTGGCTGAAACGCGATACTTCCATATGCACTTTGGTCACCAGCGGACAGGTGGCATCAAACACGCTCAAACCACGCTGTTGCGCTTCTTCTTGTACCGCCTTTGAAACACCATGGGCACTGAATATGACCGTGGCACCATCCGGGACTTCATCTAACTCTTCGACAAATACCGCGCCCTTATCGCTCAGGCCATTGACCACAAACTTGTTATGCACGACTTCGTGGCGCACATAGATAGGCGCGCCGAACAACTCCAGTGCCCGTTCGACAATTTCAATCGCCCGATCGACGCCGGCACAAAAACCGCGTGGACTGGCAAGAATAAGCTGTCTGACTTCACTCATATCGGCTGTCTTTCTATTGATCAGCGGGTGGCTGGATATCAACAATTTCTACATCAAAAATAATATCCTGACCGGCCAGTGGGTGATTAAAGTCTACGGTCACTACCTCATCCTTGACCTTTTTGATAATCCCGGGAATTTCATCGCCAGAGGGTGTACTAAAACCGATGATGGTGCCCGGGTCAAGCGGTAAGTCATCGGCAAACTCACTGCGCGGCATGTGATGAATATTATCAGGATCAGAAAAACCAAAGGCGTTGAGGGGATCCAGTTCCACGGTCTGTTTGTCGCCGGCCTTGAGTCCGGTGATCGCCATCTCCAGCCCATTGATCAGGCTGCCATCACCCATGGCAAAGGTCATGGGTTTGCCCTCTTCGCTGGCATCGGCCACCATGCCATCCTTGAGCGTCAGCTTAAAGTGCATGGTCACCACGGTGCCCGGACCAATTGTAATTTGTTCAATATCACCCATTTAATAAATTCCTTTCAATAACTACTGTGCTTCTGCGTTTTCGGTCTTGCGGTCATCTTTTCGCATTTCAAAGAGGGCGTGGATAATCAGCACCGTGGCGCCAACAAAGATTGAACTGTCCGCAATATTAAATGCCGGCCAGATACACTGCTCGGTACCAAACAGATAATTTCTGGAAAAACCGTAAAAGCAACTTTCCGCCTGGTAATAGAACTGGATAAAGTCGATCACCTTGCCAAACAGGATACGATCAATCACATTACCAATGGCACCACTGAGAATAAAGGCCAGGGCGATGGCGTTGATCTTTTCGTGTGACTTGAGAGTCTTGATCCAGTAAACGATGACCGCACCGACGACAATGGCGATGATAGTAAAAAACCAGCGTTGCCAGCCACCCGCATCACTCAGAAAACTGAATGCCGCCCCTTCGTTATAGGTCAGGTACAAATTCAGGTTGGGAATCAGTTTATAGGGGGTAAATTTTTCCAGCCCATGTTCTGCCCACTGTTTACTCCCCTGGTCAATGATCACCATGACCACGGTAATCCATAACCATCTGAGCATCCCCAGCTTTTCAATCAATGCTTTCATCAATCAGGCAAACAAACGGCTTTCACCGTCTCCATCGATATTTTCAATACAGCGACCGCACAAGGTCTCATGCTGACTATGGCTACCGACATCTTTACGATAGTGCCAGCAACGTTCGCACTTGTTATGTGCCGACGCCGACACAGAGATCCAGATTTCATCATTGGTCGATAAAGTAAAATGCTGTGCCTCTTCAGGTGGTTCACCGGCGATATAAAGCCGGGTCGCTGAGGTGATCAACACGAAACGCAATTCGTCTTCAAGGCGATTCAGTAAATCATATATTTCACGCCCGCAATACAGCCCAACTTCTGCCTGCAGGTTGGCACCGATCTCGCCGGCGGTACGCAGGGCTTCAAGTTCTTTATTGACCACGTCGCGAACTTCGATCACCCGTTGCCAGTAATCCAGGTCCATTCCATAAGGATCCTTTGGAATGTCCGGGAAGCTATACCACTCAGTGAAAAACACCGAGTCGGCCCGTTCACCAGGCAGAAACTTCCAGATCTCTTCCGCGGTGAAACTCAGGATGGGTGCAAACCAGCGCACCATGGCTTCAACAATATGAAACACCGCCGTCTGTGCAGAACGTCGTGCCGAACTATCAGTGGGCATGGTGTAAATCCGATCCTTGATGACATCGAGATAAAAGCTACCCATGTCCACCGCGCAGAAGTTATGGATCTTTTGATAAATCTTGTGAAACTCATACTTATCATAAGCATCCTGTAACTCTGTTTGTAATACCTGAGCACGAGCTACTGCCCAGCGATCCAGGCTGACCATCTTATCCAGCTCAACCTGATGGTTTACCGGATCAAAATCGTTCAGGTTCGCCAGCAGGTAACGGGAGGTATTGCGTATCCGACGGTAGGCATCGGCGATGCGCTTCAAAATCTCGTCAGAGACTTTCATCTCGGCCCGATAGTCCGCGGCCGAGACCCAGAGGCGCAGGATGTCAGCACCGTACTGGTTCATGACCTTCTGAGGTGCCACCACGTTGCCCTTGGACTTCGACATTTTTTCGCCTTTGGCATCCACGGTAAAGCCGTGGGTCAGACAGCTTTTATAGGGCGCCTTACCGTTCATAGCGACCGAGGTGAGCAATGAAGACTGGAACCAGCCACGATGTTGATCGGAACCTTCCAGGTACAAGTCCGCCACCGGATAATCCTTCACCCCTTCACGTTGATTCATCACCACAAAATGGGTCACCCCGGAATCAAACCAGACATCCAGGATATCCTGCACCTGGTAATAATCGTCCGCATCATCACCCAGTAGTGCTTTGCTATCCAGGTCGTACCAGGCATCCACGCCCTTTTGTTCGATGTGTTGTGCCACCTGCTCGATTAACTCAACCGTGCGCGGATGAATCTCCTCAGTTTGCTTATGCACAAATAAAGCAATGGGTGCACCCCAGGTCCGTTGCCGTGAGATACACCAGTCAGGGCGACCGTCGACCATCCCTTCGATACGCGACTGGCCCCATTCCGGTAACCACTGGGTTGTCTTGATCTGCTGCAATGCATCAGCACGCAGGTTCTTTTGATCCATACTGATAAACCACTGCGGCGTGGCACGAAAAATAATCGGGGTCTTGTGTCGCCAGCAATGCGGATAGCTATGCAACAGTTTTTCGGCGTGCACCAGGGCGTTATTGGTACGCAATACTTCCAGTACATTATCGTTGGCCTTGAACACATGCAGGCCTTCGAACAGCGGAGTGCCTTCCACAAATACGCCATTAGGGCCGACCGGGTTATCGACCTTCAAATGGTATTTTTGCCCGACCACAAAGTCATCCTGACCATGGCCCGGGGCCGTGTGCACGCAACCGGTACCGGCATCCAGGGTTACGTGATCACCCAAGATAATCGGCACTTCCCGATCATAAAACGGATGTTTGAGTTTCAGGCCTTCTAGCTGTTCACCGGAACAGGTGCCGACCACATGGAACTCGTCAATTTCATAACGCTTGAGGCAGGCCTCAACCAGATCGCTGGCCAGGATCAGACACTCCTCGCCGTGCTCACCAACACCGACACAGCGAATAATGCTGTATTCGATACCCGGATTGACGGCGACACCCTGGTTGGCTGGCAAGGTCCAGGGAGTGGTAGTCCAGATCACCACAGAGATATCATCACACAGGTGTTGGTGATCGATATGTGCCAGTCTGGTTTTTAATGCTTCCAGATCCAGGATTGCAAAGCGTACATCGATGGCCGGTGAGGTCTTGTCTTCGTATTCCACTTCGGCTTCCGCCAGTGCCGAACCACAATCGGCACACCAGTGCACTGGCTTGGAACCTTTATGCAGGTGACCTTTATCGATAATCTTGCCCAAGGCACGCACGATATCCGCCTCAAACCTGAAGTCCATGGTCAGATAAGGATGGTCCCAGTCGCCGATCACACCGAGACGTTTAAAATCATTACGCTGACCATCCACCTGCTTGCTGGCGTACTTGCGGCAGGCCTGGCGAAACTCCTGGGCACTGACCTTGTGCCCCGCCTTACCCACTTTCTTTTCCACCTGTAATTCAATGGGCAGACCGTGACAGTCCCAGCCGGGGATAAAAGGTGCATCAAAGCCGGCCATCGTCCGTGACTTGACGATGATATCTTTGAGAATTTTATTCACCGCATGACCGATATGGATATCGCCATTGGCATAGGGCGGACCATCATGTAATACAAAGCGGGGTTTGCCCTGGTTATGCTCCCGCAACTTTGCATATAGCTTCATGTCTTCCCATTGCTTGACCTGTGCAGGTTCGCGCTGGGCCAGGTTCGCCTTCATAGGAAAAGCGGTCCTGGGTAAGTTAAGTGTGTCTTTATATTCTGCCACGTTGATGTCTCTTTTATTTTTTCGTCTCTGTTTTTAAAACTGCCTGGTGTTCGTGCTGCTGAAAGTAGGCCTGCGCATCTTGCACGTCTTTCTGGATCTGCTCGGTCAGGGCCTCGAGTGTGGTGTACTTCACTTCATCGCGGAGTTTATGTAAAAAACTGACCTGGAGATGTTTGCCATAAATATCACGGTTGAAGTCAAACAGATAGACTTCCAGTACAATTTTTTTGCCATCGACGGTGGGCCGTGTTCCGAGGCTGGCCACACCCGGCAGAGGTTCACCTTCAAGGCCAAACACCTCGACAACAAAGATCCCCTGCATGGGGGTCTTTTTGCGATGCACCTCGATATTAGCGGTGGGAAATCCCAGTTGCCGTCCCAGCTTTTCACCGTGGACCACCCGGCCACTCATGCGGTAGTCACGACCCAGCAGACGTTCAGCCTCATCCAGTCTGCCCTGCTCCAGCGCCTCCCGGATGCGGGTACTACTGACCCGTTCAGCGTCGATGCTGAAAGTATGCATGTTCACTACCTGGAAACCAAATTCCTCGCCGGCTTCCTGTAGCATGGCAAAATCACCCACGCGATCCTTGCCAAAGCGAAAGTCATCGCCCACCACCAGGTACTTAATCTTCAGGGCATCGACCAGGATTTGCTTGATAAACGCTTCGGCCGGCATTTGCGCCAGGGCCTTATTGAAGGATAAGCATAAAACCTGATCGACACTGAAACGACGCAGAGCCTGCAGCTTTTCCCGTAGACGCGTCAAGCGCGCCGGAGAGCGACTCGGTTGAAAGTACTCCATGGGTTGCGGTTCGAACGTAATCAGTAGCGATGGTAAACTCAGGTCCGCCGCCTCTTCCGCCAGCTGTCCAATCACCGCCTGATGTCCCAGATGGATACCGTCGAAGTTACCGATCGTGGCGACACAGCCCTGGTAATCCTTTGGCAAATTGTATATTCCGCGAATGAACTGCATGAAATGGCTCGTTGATCTCCGCTTTCTGATGAAAAGTAGCCCTGTTCAGGACTCTTATTATATAGATGCTGGGGTAAATGTCCCCCTCTCCAACGTGGTAGCCTGAATAGTTATTCCACGATCCAAGACACGCTGCAAGTACGTCCCTGTACGCTCGACAACAGCTTCCCTGCTGTTGACGGTCTTGGATCGTGGAATAACTATTCAGGCATGCTACGAAAGTGGGGATGACTCAATGCTGCGCCCGAAAGGCACTGAAGCGGAAACCGAATAAATACAGACCGATGAAATAGACCAATGCTCCACCCGCAACCCAGACCAGCAGCATGATCGCCCGCTCCCAGAAGGGCCAGTGGAACCAGTTTTCCAGGGCGGGCACGGCACCGATCAGTAACACCAGCATCAGCACCAGCCCCGCGCCAAGCTGGAGTAAAAAGCGACCCCAGCCAGGACCCACCTGGTAAACACCCTGACGTTTCAGGGTCAGCATTAACATGCCGGCATTCAAAAAGGCCGCGATGGCCGTGGCCATGGCCAGCCCGGTATGGGGCCCGGCCCAGCCATAGTGAAGCCAGGGCAGGACAAAGGAAAAATTCAGGACCATGTTGACAAGCATCGCGATCACCGCGAAGCGCACCGGGGTTTTTGTGTCCTGGCGAGAATAGAAACCGGGGGTCAGCACCTTGACCATGATGAACGCCAGCAGACCCGAAGCATAGGCAAACAGGCTCATCTGCGACATCAGTACATCGTGCTGATTAAAGGCCCCATAATTAAACAACGTCGTCAGCAATGGCCCGGCCAGCACCACCAGTCCGATCATGGCCGGCAGGCCAATTAGGAGCGCCCATTTAATCCCCCAGTCCAGCACCTTGGAAAACTCATCCGGATCGGTGCGGGCATGGTGCTGGGAAAGACTGGGTAATACCACCGTGGCGATAGCGATCCCGAACACCCCCAGGGGAAACTCCACCAGCCGATCGGAGAAAGTCAGCCAGGACACCGAGCCATCGGGCAACAGGGTGTAGGCGATGATCAGGTCGATCATCAGGTTGATCTGCACTACTGCGGAACCCACGATGGCCGGCCCCATCAGGCGAATGATCTTTTTTACTCCCGGGTGGCGGAAACCGGCCTTCGGCCAGGCCAGTAGTTTAAGTTTGGCCAGAAAAGGAAACTGGAACACCAGCTGCACGATGCCGGCCAGCAGGATACCCCAGGCCAGGGCCTTCACCTTATCGCCTTCGGGGAACATGGGCGCCAGCCACAGGCTGGCCCCGATCAGGCATAGATTGAGAAACACCGGGGTGAAGGCCGGCACCGCAAAGCGCTTGTAGGTATTGAGCACCCCCCCGGCCAGCGCGGTCAGGGAAATAAACAGGATATAAGGTAGCGTCAGCACCAGCATATCCGCAGTGAGTACTAACTTGTGCTGGTTTTCGATGGCCGCCGGCCCGTATTTCAGGATCAGCCAGGGGAACACCAGGATCCCGGCGACGGTGACGCCCATCAGCACCAGCGCCAGGCTACCCGAAACCCGGCTAACCAGTTCGCGGACCGCATCATCCCCCTGCTGGACCTTGTACTCCCCCAGCACCGGCACAAAGGCCTGGGAAAAGGCCCCTTCGGCAAACAGGCGACGCATGAAATTGGGGATTTTAAAGGCCACCCAGAAGGCATCCAGGCCGGCTCCCGGGCCAAATACGATGGCCAGGATCTGGTCCCGGATCAGGCCAAATACCCGCGAAACGAGGGTCAGGCTGCTAAAAACACTGGCCGAGCGAAGTAGTCCCATTCTAGTCTAAGCGATTGATAATTCTGGTTCTTTTGCTGGATCGCAACATGGGCGCTATTATGGCATGAGCCCATGGCGAAATGACATCAAAACCCGTCAAAATGGCTATCAATTCAGGCAATTAAATGCAGGCAAGGCGGTTGCGATGCGGACGCAAAACGTCCATAATACGCCGCTTTCTGACCTGAGCCGGCCCCAAATACGTGGATAAGCTGGGCAGGCAGACGAGCCAGATTAAATTTAGGAGAGACCTTTGGCCAATTCAGCACAATCACGCAAGCGCGCCCGCCAGGCGGAAGAAAGCCGCAAGCACAACGCGCCGTTACGTTCACGTTTCCGTACTGCCATCAAGAAAGTCCAGGCGGCTGTAAGCGCCGGCGACAAGAAAGCGGCGGAAGAAGCATACAAGACTGCTGTTTCCATCATCGGCAAAACCGAGAGCAAGGGCCTGATCCACAAGAACAAGGCCGCGCGTCATAAGTCTCGCCTGAACAACCAGATTCGTAGTATGTAAGCAAACCTGAAATTCAGATTTAAAAAACCGGCTTTAAGCCGGTTTTTTATTGCTAAAAAATCAGGCCTGCAGCATCACTGGAATAGTGACCCGCACATGCAGACCACCGCCGTTGCGG
>JASFLL010000026.1:0-9248 GCA_050118115.1 Thioalkalispiraceae bacterium | reverse complement strand
CGTGGTGATCGATGGTGTTACGCTCACCAACGGTAAAACCTCCGAGGTCGACCTGGGTGCAAACACGGGTGATGCAACGTTGCATTATTATCTGCGGCGGGCTGGCGGTGCCCTGGCACTGGGTGCGGCAGCCAATGTAGTTGAGATTGATACCACGCTGAGTGGTTCGGAAAACGCCAATAGCGGTGGCCTGGGTGGTTCCACGGGTGGTGAATCCGGTGCAACCTCTTACAGCCTTGCACTGAATGATGTGGTCGTCGAGGACAGCTCTGCAGAGGGTGATGGCGGCGGCCTGTATATCGCCGCACCAACCATGGCCACAAATATCATTGTACGCAACAATACCTCCATCACCAACGGTGGTGCTATCTACAACGAAGCCGATACGTCAGTCCAGGATTCGACGTTCAGCGGTAACAGTGCTGAGGGCGGCGGTGGTATGTTCCTGACCGGCAGTAATACGGTCAATATTGCAGGGACCACGTTTACCGCCAACCGCGCCATTGGTGGTGGAGCGATCAGCGGCCGTTCCGGCGTCACGGTCAATGTGCTCAACTCGACCATTAGCGGTAACCTCGGCGAAGACGTGGGTGCCGGCTTCTATGCCAATGGTCCCTCCTCATTGGCCTTTGTCACCATTGCCAACAATATTGCCGGTGCCGATGCACCCGCCGCGGGAGCCGGGGTCAATACTTTTCCATCCGGCAGTGTTGAGGTTACCCTTGAAAACGTCTTGCTGGCTAACAATAAAAAGGGCTGGGATCCGCTCACTGATCCCAATGGCCCCCCTGATCCCTCGATCCTGCCTTCCGCTAACTGCGGTTATACCGGTGGAGGTACCAGTGCTGCAATCGTATCGGCAGGCCACAATTTGAGTAGTGATACAAGCTGTACTGCACAGCTGAACGATACCAGTGACATTAATAATGTAGATCCCATGATCGGTGCGCTGGCTGATAATGGCGGTCCAACGCGGACCCACGCGTTGCTGACCGGCAGCCCGGCCCTGGGCAAGGGCGCTGCAATTACCGGGGTCACGGTTGACCAGCGCGGTACCACCCGCGATACCCCACCGGACATTGGCGCCTTTGAGTTACCGACCACAACTGGTGGTGGTTCAAGTAGTGGCTGTACCCTGAACCCGAATGCTTCATTCGATCCGGTTCTGCTGGTTCTGCTTGGCATTGCCCTCGGTGGTGTATACCTGCGCCGTCGCCGCAAGGACATTTCACGGCATTAATTGCACTCTGATAGTACTCTGGTTCACTCCACTTTCGCGTGGGGTGAACCAGCAATTTTTGCCCGAAAGAAGTAAAGAGTAATCAAGAGAAATCGATAGAAGTCGAGTGGAAGAGAGATTAAGTTGTATGAAAAATAAAGTACGTAAGTTCGGCCCAGGCAAACATTTGCTGATAGTTATTCTAGCGGCAGCCCCCGCATTCACTACCATGTTACTGGCAGGCTGCAGTAGCAGCAGTTCCGACGGGGTCATCGAGGCATATCTTGACACCCAGGCGACCCAGGTCGGTGGTGCAACGGAGGCCGTGACCTATTATAAAGATCCGAGTAACGTTGAGTGGACGCTTTACAGTATGGCCAACCGCTTTGCCGCTACACCGATTGCTGCCACCAAAGGTGCAGTGAACGAGATCACGGTGCCGGGCTATATCCAGCACATCACGCTGGTCAGCTACAACAGTCAACCCTATGCGTTACTATCCATGGGCGACAAGGGCATTGGCGTGGTGAATATCAGCAATCCCGCGGCCATGATTTATACGCGCACCATGACGGTTGACTATGACACGCCTGCTTACACTTATGTAGACGGCGGCGGAACGGAATTCACCGAAGCTGCGGCACCGCATACCCTGGGCACGGTGAATGACCTGCTGGTCGATGACAACGGTAGCCCTGCTAACTACACCGATGATCAATTGTACATTGCCAATGGCGACTTCGGCATCCAGAAGACCCTGCTTTCCAACCTGATGGACGCCACGGCGGACGGTGCGCTTTCGGCGTTTGATGCACAGGAATGGACCCTCAAGTACGCCGGTGAGAATCCCTGGGGCGGTCCGCGCAGCCTGACCATGCACGGCGGCAAGTTGTATGCTGCCCTGGGTTTCCTCGGTATTGGCATTTATGATCCCACCACGCTGGCGCGTACAGACTTTTACAATATGTACACCGATTGCAGTACCCGCGAAGACTGGTTCGGTTACCAGGATATGAAGCCGTGCGATCCGAACGTATTGAATGTAGATCCTGCCATTGGCCTGGACGCCGACGGCATGCTGACCTACGCGGAAGCCGGTTACGAGTTGCAGAATAAAAGCACGATAACCACTTACCCATGGGCAGCATTTGATCGCTACGGCAAGTACTACTACAACGCCCGCAAGGTTGACGTGGTGGATCTGCCCGGCGGCAAGACCATGGCCTATATTGCCTACGGGCTTGGCGGACTGGTGGCGGTGGACGTCACGATGACGCCCACTTATGACGGCTATGTACCTGCGCCACCAGCACATGGTCCCGACGAGCCCACCACCCTGAAAAGAAGCATCCTGTCACACCACGGTTCGGGCATGCTGGAGGAAGCCGGGGTGGTGGGCGTGCAGGTGGTGCCGGACGCCAATGGCACCAGCTACAAGGCCTATTTCACCGATCACTTCGCCGGCCTGGTGGTGGTGAGCGGAGCCGAAAATCCTGCAAGTCAGTGGAAGAATCCGGGCGCCCCGTACGACAACGACACCATGCCAACGGTGCCTTACTTTCCCGACTACGAGTTCGTCACCTCCTACGACATGTCCCCGGTGCCGGTGGGCGAAGAGTCCTTACCCGCATACCTGGTGGCAGATGGCAACGGCAACTACGCCAGCCCGGTGCTGCTGGCCACCGGCGAGATCAACGGCCACGGTGGTGCGCTGTTCCTGATGCCATGTATGCAAAACGCAAATTGCGCGGCAGGGAACGTGAACGTTGTCCAGGCATCCGGTGCCGGTGGCGTAAGCTACGTGGAGATCAAGGACCTGAGCTCGTCGAACGTGGCTGTGGCCGACCGCTTTGCGGTACCGGTGCACCTGGTCAGCACGGACGAGGTTGGTGCCGCACCCACCGGCATGCCTACGGACGTCGCCATCGGCCACAGCGAAGGCGTATCAACCAGGGGTAACTTCCTGTATCTAGCTGATGGCCCGCATGGATTGAGCGTGTGGCGCATCGCCAGTGATGCCGGCGTGCCGACCGATGACCTGCACCTGGTCGCGAATACACTGATGGGTGAGTATCCGGTGACTACCCTGGTGGATACCTATATACCGGCACCGCATGCCGCCAGGGTGAACTTTGGCAGTGACCCGACCAAAGCCTATGTGATGAGTCAGAGTCTGGGCATGCGCCAGGTGGATGTCTCGCCTGCGGCCACCGCTCAGGTAGGTACGCCTGCCTTGCTGAACCTGGCCCCGACCGACCTCTATGAACACAGTACCGAGGCGAATGGCAATCTCGGTGGCATCTCCGGCCAGGACCATGCCTACTACGCCAAATTTTACGGCAACTACGCCCTGGTCGCGGATGGCAGCAACGGCCTGACGGTATATGACACCTCGGTGCCCGCCGATAGCGTCACTGGCGCCCATGTGGTGGCCAACATCGGTAATACTGTCAGTGGCAAGCCCCCGCTGGGGCGCGCCTCTTCGGTGGCGCTCTGGACTGACCCGGCCACCGGTAAAATTTACGCCGTGGTGGCGGCTGGGCCCTATGGCATCTCGGTAGTGGACATGACCGATCTGCTTGTTAACGGCCTCACTCCCGGCATGACTTTGATCAAGACCTTTGAGCCAATCAAGCTGGAGGAGGAAGGGGGTGTCGTGAAAGTCGGTAAGGCGGATGGCAAGAGTGTGGACGTCAAGGTCATCGGCAACTACGCCTATGTCAGCTATGACAGCTTTGGCCTGGTCGCTTACACGATGGCCGACCTGATCCAGCCGATCAGCGAGATCGACCCGCTGTGTACTGACCCGACCAAGGTGTTCGATCCCCAGGCAGGGCTGGATTGCCGCCCGACCGCAGTCGCACGCTACAAGCTGCAGGCGGATCCTTTGCATCCTGAATATGCCCTGCTGGATGGCGGTGCGCAGTACATGACCGCGCAACTGGTTCCGGACAGCGTGCACAGTAGTTCGCGCCTGCTTTTCTATATCGCCTATGCCCAGGGCGGTGTGATCAAGCTGGACTGGAGCGACCCGGCAAACCCCGTGCTGTTACAGCGCCAGGATACAGTGGGCAAGGCCGTCGGTACGGCCATTGCCAACGGCCGAGTCTACGTGGCAGATTATGGGGGCGGCCTGGTAGTATTTAAGTAGTCTCTACTCAGAGGAAAGCAACATAACAAAGACCGGGCAATGCTCGGTCTTTGATATATGCAGGGACCGTTGAGGACTTCCATTTGTAACCATTATTTATAGTAAAACAAGCAGGCATAAGTATGTGGTCAAATTTTTTGAGGGTCGTAATTTTTTGCCTGGTTAGTGGTAATGCATTTTCTGTATTTGCACTGGATCAAAATGCCATCACCACGCCATTCGCGCTTTCCAATCAGGTCCCTGATCTGGAGCGTGCCTATAAATCCAAACTTGTTACTCTTGGCAATGGCGTGTTAATAGTCGTCTATGGCGATGCCATTGAAGACAATATTTTGCATTATGTCTACGACCTCAAGAATGACAATGAGCGTCCCGCGCGTGATGTGTTCATCCGAACCTGTGACTCGGCCAACGATGATTGCAGCATCGCTGCCAATTGGACCAGTCCTTTGAATATATCAAACACGGCGGTATTAACCAGTATCAATAGTGACTGGAACGGAGACAGTAACCGGACGCCTTATTATGGCGATTCCGATAACCCGCATGCCTTCGCCTCCGGATCCCATGTGGTTGTAACCTGGGTCGACAATTATTGTCCTGGTGGCGCACAACGTACGGTCACTTACTTTGATCGAAATAACCGCGAGATTCCCATGCGCTGTGTCTATGCCGCACACAGTACCGGGAATGTCGGTAATCCGGCAACGTGGGTGGTCGAACGTTTAACGGACGGGTCTCGCGATGCCAAGCAGGATGTCAGCCGTGGTCTCGGTTCGGGTGTCTGGGCAATCACATGGCAGGAAGATCCATTGGGTTTACAACCGGGCGAGGCAGAGGGCCCTGGCGAAGGGGCCTCAGGCGCCAAAGTCAGCCGTGGCACTGATATCTGGTATAGCTATACCAGTAATGTGAGTACAACTGCCTGGTCCATGCCGGTGCGAATTACCGATAACCAAACCGGTTTTGGTTTGAAGGGGACCTCCAATCCTGTCAAAGATGCCGCCGGGAATCCGGTATCTCCGACCTTGATCGAGACAGGGGATAGTGGTTCATCGCGCGCCAATCTTGCGATTGTCGGCGGCAGCAGTCCCCCTAAAACCATCGTCGCGTATGAAGAGACCAAAGGTTCATCCGGACTCGATCAAGGCAAGTTTCTGCGCTATCACACCTTTAACTATAACGCGCCACCGACAGATCTCATTTGTAATCCCATGAATTATGAGAACTGTCGCACCGGTTGTATTGTCAGTAATCCCGCTGAAAATGCCAGACGTGCGCGTTTTGTTCCACAAACTAACGCTGGGACGAGTGGCTTACGTTGGGCATTTTTCTGGCGTGAGGGTCAGGATATGCAAGGTGGACCAGCTGATATTGTACTGCGACTGGGCTATAACAATTTCACAGCCAGCAACCTGTCACCGGCAGTGGATTATCCTGCCTGTTATACCTCTGTCTATAACGATGCAATCAATTTAACCAATACTCCAGCACTCAATATAAGCAGTAACACACAAACAGCCAGCGCTGCTAATCTCACTGATACCACAGATACAAACAATCTGGAGAATGCCCGTGCACACCGCGCTGTATTGCGCGGGGACTTCCTCAATGTCGGGTATATCTATACCCCGGATTGGGATGTAGCAGAAAATACCAATTTGGAAAATTATAATTTCTATCTACGGCACTACGATGCAACAACAAATGTTTGGCGCGCACCGGTGAATCTTTCCAACATTTGGGATAGCACTATCAATGTGAAAGAACCGCGCCTGGTGGGGCCGCCCGGGAATCGTGCTGGCTGTGTCGACCCACAAGCACCGACAGATCCCCGCGATTGTCAAAATAAAAATGTGGTCGTGGCGGCCTGGGGAACAGAGACCAATGTCTCTGCCAACACTGTGAGCGCAGAAAACCTGGATATCTTTGTGACACGCACCACTGATCAGGCCGCCAGCTTTGAACCCGTTGTTGTTCTAGCCGGCGGAGATAACATCCAGGGCGAGTCGCAAATACGAATTACACCGGCTGGCACGGACATCTACGCCGTCTGGACAGAACAGGACACAATGGGCGCAATCAATAGCATGTATGCGCAAATTACCGAGCAGGAGATCCCACCGCCAGCCATGTCAAATTTGGGGAGCGGTGGTTGTAGTTACAACCCGAAGGGTAAATTTGATCCGATGTTACCTGTTCTCTTGTTGGTGAGCATCATCTATCTGGCGGGGCGGTTTTCTCTGGCGTCCCGGCCTTGTGTAAAACAGGGAAGGAGAAAAGAGTAAATTTAGAGGACAAATTTTATCTTCCGGGTTTGCCAGGCTGCGTTCTGTTTGCACATTACCCCGCTATCTTGAGCCATGGCGTTTGGTGTCATGCTCATGACATCTTTAGAAGAAGCAAGGGAAATGCGTTACCAAGATTATCTTGAATTAAAGAAAGAATTTGAAAATGAAATCACCTAACAAGGCAAATTCACTCGGACGGCAAAATGCGGAGTTCCTTGTTCCTCGTCGCTCTGCTTTTTATCACCGGTGATTTGCAACGTTATATTGCAAAATAATGGAAATTTACTTTTTACATTATGAATTAGTTCCCACACCGGAGTCTGATAATCATAAAGAAACTGGCAAGCTTGATACATGTGACGCATGTGTATTATTCAGAAGTTAAGTAAAGCATTAACTACTAATCAAATAACGGGAGTTCGAGATGGCAAAAAATACAGCATCGACAATAAAAATACTGGGTATCGCGTTAGTGGTGATTGGTGTGGGCCTGGCGTTCTGGGGTTATCAACAATCAGGGGGGGTTGGTTCACAGCTTTCTGAAACCATTACCGGTTCACCGACAGACAAGGTGATGACGCTCTATATTGCAGGCGCGGCCTCTTTTGTGGTGGGTGTGTTTCTTTTTATGAAGAAATAAAGTGGTAAACAAAACAGGAGTGCAGCGTATGAACAGGCATTCAGACTTTAAGCAACGTTGTTACGATTTATTGAAATTGATTCCGGAGGGCAAGGTCACGACCTACCAGGAGATGGCGCGGGCGTTGAACACCAAAGCGTGGCGGGCAGTGGGCAGCGCCATGGCGAAGAATGACAAGTTGATTACCATCCCCTGTCACCGGGTAGTGCGCAGCGATGGTTCGGTGGGGCAGTATGCGTTAGGGCCGGATAAAAAGGCGCAATTGTTAGCAAGCGAAGGGATTGAGGTTTTAAACGGCCGGGTGAGGGATCTGGATAAGTTTTTTCACCGTTTTTGTTAAAGGGTGGTTATTCATTATTTCTCTTTACGAACGAGGAGTCTGTCATGAATGAAAGTATTTCCTTTGTCTTTGTTTTGGTGTTACTCACGACGATTATGTTTATGCTCTAAAAAGGGAAGAGAGGAAAATGAAAGGACTAGCCGAATTCAGGATTAGAGGCTGGAATGAAATATCCTTTTCCGATATTGAGGACGGTGGCAAATTGGCGCGGGCTCAGGCACCAGTGAACTTAAGGGTTTGCGCGGTGAAAGTTCGCTAAGTGCCGGACACCAGTAGTCATACCCATTCAGCATTGATTATGAATATGAGTAAACCGGGTTAATTGCTAACCTGTCGTTTCTGGAGCCTCCGGCTCCGTTAACATCTCGGTTTTAATCATCCAGCCATTCATTAACTTGGCCGCGACCAGGTCGCCACAGACATTGACCGCGGTACGGCTCAGATCGTGTTATTAGACCTTAAGTACAAGAATTTTTCCAAAGCTGCGCAGGCTGACGACTTCTTCAAGTGTCAGTCCGCTTCTTGAGAAAAGTGAGTTCCATTCCGGTAGTGTTCGCTCGCGTCCACGTGTTCCCATGAACATCTGCATATCGAACGAAGTGCTGGTAAAGTCCGGGTTGGTTTCATTCATAACGAGTTCCATCAAGGCGATACGGGCACCGCTGTCGGCGATCGCCGCGGCGATATTTGTCAGGGCCTGGATACACGTCGCATCATCAAATCCGTGCAGTACCGCACTTAAAAAATAGATGTCCTTGTTACTTGTTGCGGCTGGTAGCGTCTCGAGCACATCACCGGCCTGAAAACTCAGTCTGTTGAACAGATCATGCTCTTCCTTTCCCTGCCAATACTGCCTGGCTTCACTGATAACCTTTTCCTGATCGATAACCAGTGCCGTAAGCTGGGCATGACGTTTAAGAATGGAAACTGACTTGCTCCCCTTTGAGCCACCTACATCGATGATTCGACTAAACTGCCCCCAGTCGAAGTCGGTTGCATAGCTGTCACCACTTAATGACTCCACGTTGTCCATGGCACTTGAGAACAGGGCAGAAAATTCTGTATGACTTTGTGTATAAGCAAACAGTTCTTGCTGATGCGTTAAGCTGAAGGGAGCATCTCCTGATTTTATGCCTGCTTCCAGTTGTTGGTACCAGGGTAACGACATCTCAGGTGAATTATGCATCATGATCATGGCACGAATATTTTGAGGGTCGCCCTCACGCAGACAGTTGGATAGTTTGTTGTTTTTAAACGTGCGTGGTGAAGATTCTTCAAAGATTCCCATGGCAGATAGCATCCTTAGCATGCGGTATGTTGCATCGGGGTGTGATGACACCCGTGTCGCGATTTGATCAACATGTAAGCTGTCACCGGCCAGCACCGTTGCTATATCCAGATGGGCTGCAACATAAATTAATCGCGATTGCCAGAAGGCCGAACCTATCTGTATCAGACGAAAGGGTGGCGGGGTGACCTTGTTGGGAATGTCTTGCAGCCATGCCGCGAATTTAAACAAGATAGAAAACAGTTGTACCTTGAGTCTATTTTTCTGGAATTGCATCTTCAGCCTCTGAGTTGTTAAAGGGACAGGAATTGATCCGGCG
>JASFLL010000025.1:0-9458 GCA_050118115.1 Thioalkalispiraceae bacterium | reverse complement strand
TAAACTGTTGACTGGCTTACGAGCAGAAAAGGTTGATGAATTGATTGCATCGGGTGTTATACATGGTGGAATGTTACCAAAAATACAGTGTGCACTGGATGCAGTGCGCTCCGGCGTGCATAATGCCCAAATTATCGACGGCCGGGTAGAGCATGCCGTCTTACTGGAAGTGTTGACCACCGAAGGGGTGGGTACCCTGATAATGGGTTAAGGATAAACCTTAAAATATGAGTGAGCAAAAAACTTCACGCCGTCAGCAAATTCTCGAAACGCTCGCCTTACAACTGGAGCAGTCGCCAGGACAAACCATTACCACGGCACAGTTGGCAAAGGCGGTGGGCGTCTCTGAGGCGGCTCTCTACCGTCACTTTGCCAGTAAGGCGAAGATGTATGACGCGCTAATAGAATTTATTGAAGATTCAGTTTTTACCCTGGTCAACCGTATCCTCGATGAAGAAAAATCGGCAATAAAGCGTTGTGAAAAAACCCTCACAATGATTCTCGCTTTCGCACAAAAAAATCCAGGCCTGACACGTTTATTGATGGGTGACATCCTGGTGGGTGAGACAGAAAGATTAAGAAAACGTATCGATAAATTTTTCGAGCGCCTGGAAACGCAACTCAAACAGATACTGCGTGAGGGTGAGGCAAGTAATGAGCTTGCCCGGAGCAATCTGGTGTCTGCGCAGGCCAGCCTGTTAGTAAGCGTTGTTCAGGGACGGATTGCACAATTTGTACGAAGCGAATTCAGGTCGCAACCACTGGAATATTGGGAGCAGCAATGGCCAATGCTCATGGCTGCACTTAGCCATAACTAAGCGTATTTTAACTAGTTGGTTTGGTTATTTAACGAAAACTAGTTACGGCCACTTTTTAGTTCATGAAAGCGCTTCAGGTCGCGTGCGAAGCGTTCCTTCATTTCTTTTAAATCGTTTTCCTTACTTTCTATAATTTCAGATTTTTTCTTGATTTGGGCACTCAATTTGTTGATTTCACCGATGAGTTTTTCAGGTGGTTGGCGGCCTGCGCGTTCATGGTTTGCTGCCTGCTCCTGTAGCTCTGCCAGGTTATTTTGCATTAATTTCAGGTTGCCCTTCGATATATCGATCTGGCCCTGGGCGGCTTTGAGGTTATTATCGCGTGCCAGGATTAGATCCCGTTCTGTTGTATAAGTATTGAGAAGAATCGCATCCTGCCGAGCCCGCTCTTTTCTTTCTTCTTCTCTGAGACGGCGTAATTCTGCCTTTTCTTTTTCAATTGCCAGTTCTTCCGGGGTCTTGGCTGCTTCAATGACATCCACAACCAGGCCACGTTCATTGACAATTTCAATCCGGCTCTGTGAATATTCAGGCGGCACAACTCGTCCACACTCGCGGACCCCGTTTTTGTTATGCCAGCATTTGATCGTTTTAGCTTGCACATGTCCGCTAACAAACAACAGTGCAGTTAAGACAGCGGCAGTTACCATGCGAAATGAAATGGTCATGTTAAATCCTTTATCACCTGACGTCCTGGATCTTACAGGATACAATATATTGAGTTTAAGCATTTTTTTCATATTCTGTGATTGATCAAGCTCTATTATTTCTCATCTCGTTTTTTGCCAATGCTTTTTCAGCATTTGCCGGCGGTGGTGCCGGGCTGTTACAACTGCCTGCTCTTATTTTTCTCGGATTGCCTTTTAGTGTAGCACTGGCAACTCACAAGATCGCAACGGTCGCGCTGGGGGCAGGGGCGACGCTACGGCATTTTCGAGAGCGTAGTCTCCAGAAATTTTATATTTTAACAATGTTGTTTGCCGGTGTCCCTGGAGTGGTTATCGGCGCACACATCATATTGTTTATACCAGACCGGGGTGCTGAAATTGCACTGGGTATCATGACCATCGGTCTGGGCGTGTATTCCATCTTCAAACCTGACCTGGGCCAGGTCTATTCCCCCCGAAACCTGAATAAACGTGGTGCACTTATTGGGGGGTTTGTCCTTTTTACAATAGGATTGCTGAATGGTTCATTAACGTCCGGAACGGGCCTGTTTGTCACTATCTGGCTGATTCACTGGTTTGGCATGGACTACAAAAAGGCGGTGGCCCATACCCTGGTGCTGGTGGGATTATTCTGGAATGGCAGCGGAGCGCTGACACTGGGGCTATACGGCAATATCAAGTGGGACTGGCTGCCGGCCTTGCTGTTAGGTGCTGTCCTGGGTGGCTATATCGGAGCTCATTGGTCAATTATTAAGGGGAACCGCTGGATCAAAAGGGCCTATGAGGTGGTGACAATTCTGGTCGGGATATTTCTATTCTTTTAATTTAGTTACACACCATATTCCCGTCGATAGGCCTGGATTGCCTCGAGGTAAGCCGTGTATTTGTCGTTATGTGTGATGTAGGCGACCAGGTGTTCGAGGCTGACAATGCTGACCACGGGGATTTGATATTGTTGTTCAATTTCCTGGATAGCCGAAAGCTGCCCTTTACCGCGTTCCTGCCGATTCAGTGCAATCACCACTCCGGCTGCCTCAGCATTATGGGCTTTAATAATGTCCATCGACTCGGTGATGGCGGTACCGGCGGTAATCACGTCATCGATGATCAGCACTTTGCCGTTGAGCGGGGCACCGACCAGGTCACCACCTTCCCCATGATCCTTGGCCTCCTTGCGGTTAAAGCAATAGGGCACATTGCGACCATGTCGTTCAGACAGGGCGATGGCGCAACTGGCCGCCAGTGGAATACCCTTATAGGCAGGTCCAAACAGGGTATCGAACTTGATATCGCAGTCAATAATCGTGTCGGCATAATATTGTCCGAGTTTGGCCAGGGAACGCCCGGTGTTGAATAAACCGGCATTGAAGAAATAAGGGCTGCTACGGCCTGATTTGAGGGTAAATTCCCCGAAGCGTAAAACATCGGCTTCGAGAGCGAGCTCAATAAATTCACGTTGATATGTTTGCATGGGCTAGTTCATTTTTCGTCAGAATTCGAATTGTTATGTAGTGTATGATACACAGAATTTGATGTGTCGATAATACTCAGGTGAAATTACAAATGAGAATAATAAGCGCCAACGTCAATGGCATCCGCGCAGCAGAAAAGAAAGGTTTTTATCAGTGGTTATCCAGGCAACGTGCGGACGTGGTCTGTATCCAGGAGACCAAGGCCCAGGAACACCAGCTGGATCCCAACGTCTTTTGCCCAAATAATTACCATTGCTACTACTTTGATGCCGTCAAGAAAGGTTATAGCGGTGTCGCTATTTATAGCAAACAGGAACCCGATCAGGTGCTCAGTGGTCTGGGCTGGGACCACGCTGATACTGAGGGTCGTTACATCCAGGCCGATTTCGGCAAACTCAGTATCGCCTCATTTTATCTTCCTTCTGGATCTTCCAGCGAAGAACGTCACCGCAACAAGTTACGCTTTATGGATAAGGTCCTGGAGGAACTCAAACGCTTCCGCCGTAAAAAGCGTGAGTTCATCATCTGTGGTGACTGGAATACAGTCCATAAAGAGATCGATATCAAAAATTTTAGAAGCAACCGAAAAAATTCAGGCTGTACCGACGAAGAGCGGGCCTGGATGGATAACCTGTTTGATAATGTTGGCTATGTGGATGCCTTTCGGGTGGTCGATCAGCGTCCGGATCAATATACCTGGTGGTCCAATCGCGGTAATGCACGTGCTAACAATGTTGGATGGCGAATCGATTACCAGATTATTACTCCAGGCCTGAAAAATAAAGTATTGAAAGCATCTGTTTATAAAGACAAGTGGTTTTCAGATCATGCACCACTGATCATTGATTACGATATTTAATGACGAAATTGTTTAAACAACCGGTTGCCAGTTGGAAAGAAGCCTTTCTGACCTACACGCATCCCAGGGTTGTTACGCTATTTTTCCTTGGCTTCTCTGCTGGTCTGCCTTTGTTGCTGATATTTGGCACACTTTCCTTTTGGTTGGCGCGGGCAGGTGTTGATATCTCAACAATTACCTATTTTAGCTGGGCGGCGCTGGGCTATTCATTCAAGTTTGTCTGGGCGCCATTAATCGATCGCCTGCCTTTCCCTGTTCTCCACAGGCTATTGGGTCGTCGCCGTAGCTGGTTGTTAGTTACACAGATCATGATTGCCTTTGCGATTGCCTGGATGGGACTGACACAACCGATGCCGGGTAAGTTAGAAATCATGGCCTACGCTGCCGTGTTATTAGGTTTCTCGGCAGCAAGCCAGGATATTGTTATCGATGCCTATCGTATCGAGATTGCCAAAAAAGAGTACCAGGCAGCCATGTCGGCCATGTACCAGGCCGGCTATCGTATCGGTATGCTGGTTGCTGGAGCAGGTGCATTTTATCTGGTTAGTTGGTTTAGCCAGGGGGCAGTAGTATTAAAAGAACTTGTACTATTTAGTAGTTATGGAATCTCACATTTACTTATCGGGGCTGGTGAACAGAGTGTTTATCTTTATCCAGCCTGGCGTTGGGCGTATTTGTTACTGGCTGCTTGTATGTCAGTGGGAATACTAACGACCTTGTTGATGCCTGAGCCTGTTAAAAAAGCTGAAGTCGAAAAAATTAATCAGGAGATATTTCATAGCACTTTAGATTATGTTCGGTTTTTGTTTTTGTTCCTGATAACGACCGGTGCCTTTGTTAGTGCATTTGTATATCTGAATCCTGCCGATACGATTGTTCAGGTTTTACATGCGAAATTTGGAGTCAATGGTGTCCTCTCGAAGTTTACAGGCCAGGCTATACGCCTGTTGATTTCTCTTACTCTTGCAATCGGTACAGCGTATTTACTGGTTCTGATAAAAGCAGTCGATAAAGTGATGGTCGTTGACACGTATATTAAACCTGTCGTTGACTTTACCAGTCGTTATAAAAAAACGTTTATCATCGTTTTGTTGTTAATTGGTTTTTATCGTATCTCGGATATTGTACTTGGTGTGGTTGCACTGATCTTTTACGAAAAAATGGGTTTTTCAGAAGTACAGATTGCGGATATAAGTAAGACTTTTGGCCTAATGATGATTATTGTCGGCGGTTTTCTGGGAGGCCTGCTAACGGCGCGCTTTGGCGTGTTAAGAATTTTATTAATTGGCGCAATTCTGGCAGCCGCTACAAATATTTTATTTATGATATTCGCCCAGGTTGGTAGTGATACCACTATGTTTATTATTGTGATCGCTGCGGATAATTTAAGTGCCGGTCTCGCAGGTGCTGCTTTTATCGCATATTTATCCAGTCTGACCAACATGTCCTTTACTGCTATGCAATATGCGTTGTTCACGTCGATTATGACCTTAATTCCGAAATTAATTGCCGGCTACTCTGGCAGTATTGTTGAGAATATCGGTTATGAATACTTCTTTTTGTTTACAACGATACTGGGTATTCCAGTTGTGCTGCTGATAATATATCTGATTATGTACGAACAGAAACACAAGACAGATTAGTCCATTGGCTACTGAGGACATCACATTAGTCTCGATTTTTGTTATGGGCCTGCTCAGTGGCGTCCACTGTGTCGGTATGTGCGGAGGTATTGTCAGTGCGCTTTCTTTGGGAACCCAGGCTGCACCCGGTAAGAAACTCTGGATCCAGCTTTTTTATAATCTAGGCCGGATTAGCAGTTATACCCTGGCTGGATTACTGGTCGGCTGGATAGGCGCAGTGACTACCCAGGCTGCTGCTACCCACACTTTACACCAGATTCTGAATACGTTCTCGGGTGTCATACTGGTCCTGATGGGACTCTACCTAGCCAACTGGTGGCGGGTGCTGATCAGGCTGGAACAGGCTGGCGCCCTC
Organism: Thioalkalispiraceae bacterium; assembly: GCA_050118115.1. Lineage (GTDB taxonomy): Bacteria > Pseudomonadota > Gammaproteobacteria > UBA6429 > Thiohalophilaceae > SZUA-24. Next base: position 3,643 of record JASFLL010000025.1, on the reverse strand, counting down.
ATCTGGAAAAAAATCGAACCCTATGCAAGAAAACTGATTCCGATTAAAACGACTAAACATGCCTTTTTAGTCGGTATGTTGTGGGGGTGGCTGCCATGTGGGCTGGTCTACAGTATGTTGACCTTGAGCCTGACCAGTGCCAGCGCATCACAGGGCGCATTGGTCATGCTGAGTTTCGGCCTGGGTACCTTACCGAACCTGCTGGCCATGGGGTTGATGGCGGCCAGTTTGCAGACATTTCTGCGCCAACCGCTGGTTAAGATGGTTGCCGGATTACTTATTATTGCAGCAGGCGTGTATTTGATTGCCATTGCCTGGATGCCGATGGATGCGGGCGATACTCAGCAGCATCTGGATAATGGTGCTACTCAGCAAAAGCAAAAGACGCCAATGAAGTGTGGACTCGGCAGGTGTGGAGCGGGGATGTAATTCTAAAAAATGAAAATCCCCGCATCGGCGGGGATTTTCTTATGCAACTTGTTGCTGTTCTTTATTGATGAAGTTATCGAGCGGTTGATTCAGTGTTTCCATCAACATATTGAGATCGGCCAACTGGGTATTAAGTGCCTCGGCTGATCTTTCCAGTTCTGCAACTCGGGACTGCAAGGTGTCGCGTGACTCATTGATCTTGCGCAGACTTTCCAGACGTTTTTCCATCTGGTCCTTGTGTTCCTTGATACGCGAAATCAATGGTGCCATGGCGGCCTTGCCCCATGCCTCGGCTTCCTGGTGAGCATTGAAGAAGGTATTACGCGCATGCGAGACCATGGAGATAAAGAACTTCTTTATCACAAAGCTCTGCTCGGTCATGGTGGTCACTGGACTCTTACGGTAGGCCTCGGCTTCATGGTAGAGGCGTTCCATATGGCGTTTGTATTTACTCATACTGAATAACTTGGGCTTGGTATCACCCAGGTTATGTTCCGCGTTGAAATTACGATAAATACCCTGTATCAGCATATTGGTTTTGTCAGTCCGTGCCGAGGCTTCCTTGATGGTATTGTTAATAACATCAAAGAAATCTTTCATCGAATTTTTCAATCCCACAGTCGTCCAGGTATCTGCCATGGTCTTGCGTGTCTTTGACATCAGCTGATCCAGTTCATTGAGGCTAAGGATACCTAGCAAGTCCTGGTGTGCCTGAGTGAACAATTTCCTGTTGGCCTGGAAACTTTCAACGCTCTTGTAGTAAATCGCCTGTTCTGAGCGGGTTTTCTTCAGTAGATGAGAAATAACGTCTTCATTCTTGGTACTCAGGCTCTGTAGTTCCTTAAGCTGGTTATTGGCGTCGTTGAGGCGTGAGGCTATGAGATCTCGTGACTGTTTGACCATGCTGCCAATCTCTCCTACGACACTATCACGTACGATCTCCTGTTTCTTGGGCAGGATATCGGTGGAAAGAATAGTTTCCAGCGCCAGGATGTTACTTTTTTCCAGCAGGTCTTTATCGTGACGAATCTTGGCAAGCAGGCCTTTTTGGGCCGAGACTGGAAATACTGTTTTGCTGTCGATATCGAGCATCTTGGCGGCCGTGTTGCACTGGGCCTGAATCGTATTGTTGACGGTGGCTTCGTCTTTTAATTCGTCCCAGAGTGTATCGACCTTGTTGAGGACGACCAGGCGAGCATGACGGGTGTCGGCATTGAGTGCCTGGACATGGTGTTTCCACATCTCCATATCAGACTTGGTGACACCGGTGTCAGCTGCCAGGACAAATACAACGGCCTGAGCATTGGGTAGCATGTTTAATGTCAGTTCTGGTTCCGAACCCATCGCATTCAGTCCCGGGGTATCGAGGATACTCAGGCCTTCTTTTAACAACGGGTGTGGAAAACTGATCATGGCGTGGCGCCACATGGGGACATCAACGGTGCCGTCCTTATTCAAATGGCCCTGATCGTGTTCAGGACTATAGAGCCCTAATTTTTGCGCAACATCCGGTTGAACGGGTTTTTTACGTACCACTTCCCTGAACGCCTCGGCCATTTCTTCTGATGAGCTTGTGTTCAGCTCGATGGTTGTCCAGTTGATTGGATTCCGTTTATGTTCAGAGATACTGGTATCTTCCAGGCGTGTCTCGATGGGAAGCAGGCGAATATAGCTCGCATTTTCTGCTGAGTCGTAAAACAGCTCGGTTGGACACATGGTGGTGCGACCTGCTTCGGAAGGTAACAGGCGGCGATCGTATTCCGAGAAAAAGATTCCGTTGATGAGTTCGGTCTTGCCGCGGGCAAATTCCGCCACGAAGGCAATCGTCAGTGAATCAGAGCGTAGCTGTTCCAGCAGCTCGAATATACGCAGTTCCATTTCGGCTTCGGACATTTTGTTCTGTTCGAGCCAGTTCTGGTATTTTAATATTGCTTCGACGAGAGTTGACTTCCACTTCCCGTAGGCCTGCATTTGGTCTGTAAAGCGATCGGCTGCCATAAATGATCTCAGCTTTTCCTGATAACATGCTAATCAATATAGCTTTTTTTTAAGGTAATTTACATACTTCCTGTAACCTGATCAGACATTAATCGCCCAAATGAGGTCTATAATGTTAACGGCATCACATCCGGGAAGTTTAGCAAGCCCTCATTAATATGACGTTTTATGTGATCCAGTCGATTATTTTGAAAATATGTCGGGCAATTTCTGTTCGGCAAGTTGAATTCTGATGCTTTTATTCCTGGCTGACTGTCCCGATTCAATGTTTACCGCAGCTTTTTTAACCTTACAAATCTTGGCTAGATAAGCGCATAAGTGTTTGTTGGCTTTTCCATCAACAGGTGGGGCCGTTATCCTGACTTTTAGTGCGCCGTTGAAAATTTCCCCGACTTCATCTCGTCGAGCACCTGCTTGGACATGGACCTTAAGAATGAGATCATTTCCCTGCCAGCGGTACCAGTTATTACTCATCTGTGGACAAGGTTTCGGTCACATCAAAATCGTGGATGGCCCGGCAAGTCGATCAAGGGGGCCGCGACTAAATACATGATGGCATAAATAATGATGATAGCCAGGATGGGGGAAAAATCGATGCCGCCCAGGGGGGGCAGAATTCTGCGGCAAGGGCGTATCAGTGGATTGGTAATCTGCATGGCAATCTGTACCAGGGGATGTTGATAGGCACCGGGGTTGATCCAGCTGGTAATGATGACAATAAAAATACAGATCAGGTACAGCCAGGCGGCGTGCGAAATCAGGGTGCCAATTGATTCAATGATGAATAAAATCGGGTTATGCAGTCCCCATCCATTAAGAACATGAGTGATGGCAAGTTCAGCAAACTGTAGCAGCAGCAGTAGCACGATAGCCGCCATGTCCAGCCCCATTAAACCGGGAATGATTTTTCGCAGGGGTCGTAACATCGGGTTGGTGACTTTCACGAACATCTGGCTGATGGGATTATAAAAATCTGCACGTACCACCTGTAGAATAAAACGCGCCAGCACAAGAAAGATCAGAATCCCGAATACTATCTGCACCACCAGACTTAAAAATCCCATTAAATAACCCACTTATCTCTCCCTTTTCATTCCAGTTCTTTGGCCAGCGCCTCAGAACGTTTTTGCGCCTCTAATACTGCCTGTTTAATTATATTAAGGCTGTCCTGCGACTGCAGATAGTTAATAGCCGCCTCAGTGGTACCCCCGGGGGA